>DAISJE010000460.1:0-4216 GCA_036821665.1 Bryobacteraceae bacterium
GGATCGCGAATATAGCTGCCGGGATTGGCTGGATCGGGCCTCGTAGAGAACGGATTGTAAATCTGGCTGCTAATGCCGCTGAAATCGCCGCCAAGTTGAGCGGCTGTTGGAGTTAATCCGAGGCTCTGCGTCGCCTGGCTTTGGCGGAAACCTTCGTAACCGCCATAGAAGAACGTACGGTTCTTCCCGTTATAAACTTTCGGAATCCAGAGCGGACCCCCACCCGCGACGCCGAATTGGTTTTGGCGCAGTGGATTCACGGAGGAGAGAAACGTGTTCCGGGCATCAAAAGCGGAATTGCGGACAAACTCCCACAGGCTGCCATGGAAGGTATTGGTTCCCGATTTAGTAACTACGTTGACAATGCCGCCGATGGCTTGGCCGAACTCGGCTTCATCATTATGCGATTGGACTTTAAATTCCTGAACGGTATCGACGATCGGCTCAAAATTGTAATTGCCAATGAACGAGCCGAGATCGTTGATACCGTCGAGCAGAAACATGTTGCTGCGGTTACGCTGGCCGTTAATAGCAGGGAAAGAAAACGAGCCGACGGCACTTCCGGCAAACCCGCCGCCGCCGCCGGAGTTTTGAGCGACGCTGACCGGGCTTGCACCGGGCGTCAGTGTGAGCAGTTGCGTGAAATTCCTTCCGTTTAGTGGAAGGTCATTGACCGCTTCCGTATTAATTACAGTACCCAACTCAGCAGTGGAGGATTGAATCTGAACGGCCGTTGACTGCACCTCGATGGTTTGTTGGGTAGAACCCACGGTCAGAGCGAAATTGTAAGTAGCCGTCTGATTCACATACATCGTGAATTGCGGCTGGGTAATGGTATTGAATCCGGTTTTCGAGATTTTGAGCGTGTAAGCACCGGGCAGCACATCGACATAGCCATAATTGCCGGTTCCATTCGAAACCGTCTCGCGCACGACATTTGTCCCGACGTTGGTAAGACTGATGGTTGCACCTGCGACAACTGCGCCTGTCGCATCGGTAATTACGCCGTTAATATTCGCGGCAGCCTGTTGGGAAACGGCAACATGCGGGAGTAAAAACGCCACCAGACCTGCAACGGAAACGACCGAACATCTGGACCTCAAAAGAGATCGAACTTCGCGGCTCATAGACAGGGATATCCTCTCTGCAAGAAGTGCGACGAGTCCACCGATGACTGAACTGTGGTCGAAAAACCTCTACTTAAACGCTAAAGTAAGGCCAAAGTACCATAACCTGTAGACCGTTGCAAGTAGATTTTTTCTAAAATGAATCCGCGTGCTCACAGGCGCGGCTCAGTCGGTGTGGAAGACTTCTTCCATGTCGGCCCACCACTCGCCCGGCTTGCGTGTAGGTAACGGATCCTGCATTGGTTCCATGATGGCCCACCACTCCTGGGTCTTTTTATCCGCCGCCATCTTGGCGCGATCCGCTCGAATGTCATCGCCATGATATTCGAAGTACCCAAACAGGTAGTTATCTTTGAAGTAGATCGAGTAGTTTCGGATATTACATTCGCGAATCGTCTTTAGAACTTCTGGCCATACGGCCTCGTGATATTCGCGATACTTTTCCACAGCCTCGGGCTTGAGGCGTAATACCATTCCGAATCGTTGCATGTTGACTGACCGCGATTGTAACTCGGAATCATTCGCGCTTATGCGCGTCCATCTGAGGTCCAAGGTTCTGGCAGCTCTTTCGATCGCCTGACTTGCACTCAATCAGCTCCAGATCCTTGTACATGGCCGGACCAGAAGCACAGTTTCCGCATTGTTCGATAGCCTCACGCAGTTGGGAAATCGCCTGTGCATAGTCGCCTCGATTTGCCGAAGCCAGGCCGAAATTTGCAAGCGTCTCCGCTTGCGTGGTCAACTGCTTTTGGCGCTGCATCGCCTCGAAGCGTTCACGATAGGCTTTCGCGCGTTCCGGATCCAGCTTCACAGCCGCACGCATCAGGTTATACATTGCCTCCGTCTGGCTCGGGTCGAGGTCGGCGGCACGTTCCCAAGCCGCCATGGCGTCTCGCGCTTTTCCAAGCTTCTGCAAAGCCTGTCCAAGCAGAAAGAATGCGTTGCCGTTGCGCGGTTCAAACGACAGGAACTTGTTTAAAACCTGAACCGCATCTTCGTATTGGCCGGTTTTGCTATCCGCGAGCGCTAATAGATAGAGCGGAACTGGATACTTCGGTGCAAGCCGGCATGCTTCGACGAGCTCCGGACGCGCCTCGTCGTAACGCTTCAAGTCGACCAGTACGCGACCCCGGTTGTAACTTGGCGCTGCCGTTCCGGGCGCGAGCTTTTCAGCGGTGGAAAACTCCGCAAGCGCATCATCAAAGCGGTAAGCATCGGCCAAAGCGATGCCTAAGTTGAGGTGAGCTTCGGCGGAATTGGGCTGAAGTTGGACAACCTGGCGCAAGTTCGCTGCCGCTTGATCCTTTTCGTCCAATTTTTGTTGGACCATTCCAAGTCCGGTCAGGGCTGTGACATTGCGAGGCGACAGTTCCACGGCTTTTTTGAGTTGTACTTTGGCTTCCGGTAGACGGCCCTGACTTGCAAAGATGAGGCCCAGGTTCAGAAAAGCTTCCATCAGCCTTGGATTGTTTTCGGTGGCTTGGCGCAATAATGTTTCGGCCTCCTGCGTGCGCCCGGTGCGGCCGAGCAGCGCGCCGAGATTGCTCTGCCCGTCGGCAAATTGCGGATCAATCGAAATCGCTTTCCGGAACTGCGCCTCGGCTTCCGCGCTTTTCCCCTCAGCCGCGTCCAACAAACCAAGCTGGTTACGCGCCAGAGTCAGCGATGGATTCAAACTCAGCGCCTTCTCTAATGCCTGGCGCTCGCCGGCGCGGTCGCCTATTTCCTGCAAAGCGAGCGATAAGTTCACCCACGTCTTTGCGTCGTTCGGGTCTAACTTTAGCGCTTCACGATACTTTTGCGCGGCGGTTTTCGGATCGCCTTGGACCAGCGCGGCATTTGCGGCGTTTCCGGAGGCGGCCGCCATGTCTACTCCAACGCTCTGCTGTTTCTCCTTTCGAAACCGATCCAGAAGCCCATTCGCTTCTTCCGTTCGATGCAGCGCTTTAAGGACATTAGCGAGCTGAAACGTCGCTTCCTGATAGTCCGGCTTCAGTTCCAGCGCTTTCTTCAGATGAGGCAACGCCAACTCCGGCTTGCCTTCGTGCGCTAAAACGAAGCCGAGGTTGTATTGGATTCCGTAGTCGGCGGGCTTCATCTGAACCGCGCGATCGAGTTCGGGTTCGGCTTCGGCATAGCGGCCTAAACCGCGCAGCGCGCTCCCCAGGACATAGTGCCCTTCAAAGTCCCCCGGCTTTCGCTTGACGTATTGAGCCGCAACCGGCAAGGCGTCCAGGTAATTCGCGATGCTCACATACGCTTTGGCGAGAGACAGGCGGGTGACATCGTTCCCCGGTTCTAGTTTGAGCGCGGCGGCGTACTCGTCCCCCGCTTCGCGAAATCGTTTGTTGTCCGCATATACGGTCGCGAGATTGAAATGAGCAGAGGCGGAGCTGGGATTCGACTTCGTTACCGCAGCTAAAGCTTCAATCGAACGGTTTGGATCGCCATTGTTCGCATAAGCTACCCCGAGTTCAATCTGTAGTTCCGGATCCTCCGGCGACAAACGAACCGCTTGCTGCCATTTCTCAATCGCTGGAGTGTAGCGGCGTTCAGCGGAATAGATCTGAGCGAGGTGATCGAGGGCAACCACGGAATGCGGGTCAAACTGCAAAGCGGATTTGAAAACGCTCTCTGCTTCGCCCAGTTGGCCGGACGTTTGCAATGCGACGCCTAACGCGTTACGTGCCGCAACGGAGCTTGGGTTTCCTTTGATCGCCGCTCGAAACTCACTGACAGCGCGATTCGGATTCCGGGCTTCCAAGAGCGCAAGCCCTAGGTTGAAGTGCGTTTGCCAGGAGCTCGGGCTTAGCCGTAGCGCGTTTTCGAATGCGCTCACTGCGCACGCAGTCTGATGATTCTGTGCGAACCAAGCCCCGAGGACATTGTAAGCGTCGGCGGAAGGCATCGTATGAATGGCGCGCTGGAGATCCACGGGGCCCGAGCACTGAGCGGCATGCAACGCGCTCACCCCTACAAGCGCGGCAATTACAGGAATGATTCGCGACAGCATCAGTTACTTACACGAGCCAGAAGATTCCGCATAAACGTATCGGATGGAAATGACTTCACATATTCTTCCATGGCTT
>DAISJE010000461.1:0-4214 GCA_036821665.1 Bryobacteraceae bacterium
CCGGCGCGCCGGACAAGCCGAAGTATTACGTGCTCGAAATGCTGCCCTATCCAAGCGGCAAGCTGCACATGGGGCACGTGCGCAACTACTCGATCGGCGATGCACTGGCGCGTTATATGTGGATGCGCGGTTACAACGTGCTGCATCCGATGGGTTGGGATGCGTTCGGGTTCCCTGCCGAAAACGCCGCACTGAAAGCAGGGCGCGATCCGCGCGAATGGACGCTCAGCAATATCGCCCACATGAAAGCCCAGATGCAGCGTATGGGCTTCGCGCTCGATTGGAATCGCGAAATCGCCAGTTGCGAGCCCGAGTATTATCGCTGGAATCAGTGGTTTTTTTTGAAAATGTTCGAGCGCGGTCTTGCATACCGCAAAGAAGCGCTGCTCAACTGGTGCCCGGAATGCTGCACGGTACTAGCCAATGAACAGGTAGTGAACGGTTGCTGCTGGCGCCATGAGACCACGCCCGTAGAACAGCGCGCCATGCAGCAGTGGTTTCTCAAAACGACCGCTTACGCCGCCGAACTACTGGATGACATGAAGCAACTGGATGGCGGCTGGCCGGAACGCGTGCTTGCTATGCAGCGGAACTGGATTGGCCGTTCGGAAGGTGCCGAAGTCGATTTTCAATTAGAGACTGCCCCGGACAAGATTCGCGTATTCACAACGCGCATCGACACGATTTACGGCGCAACCTGTCTGATTCTCGCGCCCGCGCATCCGCTGGTTGACAGGCTGGTCACAGGAGCGGCGGAGCGGCTGCAGATCAAAGAGATGATCGACGCAACCGCGCGCCAGGATCCGGGAAACCTGGAAAAAGTTGGGCTCTTTACGGGAAATTATGCGATCCATCCTTTCAACGGGTCGCGCGTCCCCATCTGGATCGCCAATTTTGTTCTGATGGGTTACGGCACCGGGGCCATCATGGCCGTCCCCGCGCATGATGAACGAGACTTCGAATTCTGCCGGTCCTATGGGATCCCCATTGTCCCGGTGATCCGCCCGGAAGACGGCGCGCTGGCCGATGCAGCTGCGATGACCGCGCCTTTTACCGATTATGGCGTCCTGGAGAACTCCGGCCAATGGTCGGGCCTACCAAGCTCCCAAGCTCGCAAAGAGATGACTGCCTTCGCCAAGCAGAACGGATTTGGCGAGGAAGCCATTACTTACCGGATCAAAGATTGGGGTATTTCACGGCAGCGCTATTGGGGCACTCCGATTCCCATCATTTATTGCGATCGATGCGGTGCTGCGCCCGTACCCGAAAGCGACCTGCCCGTCCGGTTGCCTTTAAACGTGAAAATCACCGGTGAGGGCGAATCGCCGCTGAAGTCGGTCACGGAATTTATCAATGTGCCGTGTCCGAAGTGCGGAGCCATGGCGCGCCGCGAGAGCGACACCATGGATACCTTCGTGGATTCGTCCTGGTACTTCTATCGCTATTGCGATCCGCATAACGACCGCGCACCGTTCGATTCGCAAATTATCGCCGAGTGGTTTCCGATCGATCAGTACATCGGCGGTATCACGCATGCTATTTTGCATCTCATCTATTCGCGTTTCTGGACGAAAGTGATGCGCGATCTGAACCTGATCTCGAACAGCGAGCCCGCGACCAACCTGTTCACGCAGGGGATGGTCCTGAAGGATGGCAGCGCGATGTCCAAGTCGAAGGGCAACGTCGTCGATCCCGATGAAATGGTGGAACGGTACGGCGCTGACACATGCCGGCTGTATACTCTTTTTGCCGCGCCGCCCGAAAAGGACATGGACTGGAACGAATCGAGCGTCGAAGGACAGCGCCGCTTCCTTGCCCGGTTATTCCGTTTCGTGACCCGGAATGCACATCACCATCATCACGGTCACTTGAACCACGCAGACCGCCAAGCTCTCCGAAAACTTCATCAAACCGTCCGCAAGATCACGAACGATTTCGATAGCCGCTGGCACTTTAACACTTCGATTGCCTCTCTGATGGAACTGGTGAATGAACTGTATCAATTGGAACCGGAGCTATCGGGAGGCGCGGCTCGCGAGATCTGCCAGACCCTGACCTTATTGTTAGCTCCCTTTGCTCCGTATACGGCTCAGGAGCTGTGGAAAGATCTAGGCCACGACGGTCCGGTCTTTCGTCATCCGTGGCCGGGCTTCGATCCCGATCTGGCGAGAGAAGACACAATTGAGCTGCCCGTCCAGGTAAACGGTAAGCTGCGCGGGCACATTCGAGTGCATCCAGGCGTCGCGCAGGAGGAATTGACGCGGCTCGCCCTGGCAAACGACAAAGTGAAGACCTTTATTCAGGGGAAACAAGTAGTCAAAACCATCGTGGTACCCGACCGGCTGGTAAACATTGTGGTCAAATAGCGAAACATAACGCCGGCGGCGCTCCAGCAAGAGAATCGCAATCGTCTTCTTCCACGTCTAAAAGGTGAATAGACTCGGGGAGGTTTCTCGTTTTGTTACTTGGCCGTACGCTTGCTCCGAATAGTATTTCCCGGCACGGGGCATCGTGGCTCAAGCTGTTTTAATCTAACAATTGAAGGCGGGACATTGATCACAGAAGATGCTATCCGGGTGGAGTCTCTTTCCAAGATTTATCGCTCGGGCAGCGCGGAAGTAGTTGTTTTTAACGATCTTTCGCTCGAAGTGTCCCGTCGGGAACGGCTGGCGATTATCGGCGAATCCGGAGCTGGTAAATCGACACTAATGCATCTGTTGGGTGGGTTGGACCGTCCTTCGGGAGGAAAGATTTATTACGGAGACCGCGACATTGTATCGCTTCGCGATGAAGCGATGGCGGATTTCCGCAACCGGGAAATTGGCTTTGTTTGGCAGAATCCGTCGCTCTTGCCGGAATTCAGTGCGTTGGAAAATGCCATGATGCCGCTGCTGATTCGCGGCGTGCGTCCGGAGATCGCACGGCGGGCGGCGCACGAACGGCTTACGGAAGTCGGCTTAGGTAGCCGTGAGTCGCACCGTGCCGGAGAATTATCCGGGGGAGAACGCCAGCGAGTCGGATTGGCTCGCGCTCTGGTAGCGAACCCCAAAGTTTTGCTGGCCGATGAGCCGACCGGCAGTCTGGATTTTCGGACCGGTGAAATGATTATCGACCTGCTTGGCGAACTGCACGAGAGCCATGGTTTGACATCCGTTTTTGTGACGCATAATTTAGGCTTTGCGAGCCGCTGCGATCGAGTTCTAGAGTTAAAGAAGGGCGCTCTGCATATGCTATCGGTGATGGAATTGCAAGAGGCCGGAGTATTAGTACAAGACGCAACCCGTCTTGACGGTGGCACTTATGTTTGAACGATACACCGAGAAAGCACGCCGCGTTATTTTCTTCGCGAGATACGAGGCGAGCCAGTTCGGGAGTCCTTATATTGAGACCGAACACCTTTTGCTTGGTCTCCTGCGAGAGGATAAGGCGCTTGCCAATCGTTTTCTGCGGTCACATGCCGCTATCGAATCGATTCGCAAGCAGATTGAAGCGCATACAACCGTTCGTGAGAAGGTATCGACGTCCGTCGATCTACCCTTGAGTCACGAATGTAAGCGCGTTTTGGCTTATGGAGCGGAAGAAGCCGAGCGGCTCAGCCATAAGCACATCGGCACGGAGCATCTTTTGCTCGGGCTGTTGCGGGAAGAAAAGAGTTTTGCGGCGGAAATTCTGCACGAGAGAGGCCTGCGGCTTTCCGCTGTAAGAGAAGAGATAGCCCGCTCGGCGTCGGAAAAGACGTCGGCGAGCAGACCCAAAGAGAGTTCCCTGCTTGCGGAGTTCAGCCGCGATCTCACGCAGGCCGCCGTGGACGGCATGCTCGATCCGCTGATCGGACGCGATTCCGAAGTCGATCGGGTGGTTCAGATCCTTTGCCGCCGGACCAAGAACAATCCGGTGCTGATCGGCGAGCCGGGAGTCGGGAAAACGGCGATTGTTGAGGGCTTGGCCCAGCGCATCGCGGACGGAGACGTCCCATCCTTCTTGTCCGACAAGCGCATCCTGGCTCTGGATCTGTCGCTTATTGTGGCGGGAACGAAATATCGCGGCCAGTTTGAAGAGCGCCTGAAAACCATCATGAAAGAGCTGATGGAGAATCAGAACGCCATCATCTTCATCGACGAGTTGCATACCCTTGTGGGCGCCGGCTCGGCGGAAGGTTCGCTCGATGCAGCCAATATCCTGAAACCGGCTTTGTCGCGCGGTGAAATGCAGTG
>DAISJE010000462.1:0-4165 GCA_036821665.1 Bryobacteraceae bacterium
AACGTTTCCACCCCCGCCCGGATTCAGTGTCAAGCTGTTTGAAAATGCCAGGATCACTCCAACTTTCCAGCCGCTCAAGCACGCGGTAACCGGTGATATCGGCGCCGTTTTATGGGTCTTGATGGGCATGATCGGAATCGTTCTGCTGATTGCCTGTGCAAACGTCGCAAATCTTCTCCTGGTAAGGGGAGAGGCGCGGCACCTCGAACTCGCGATTCGCGCGGCGCTCGGCGCAAGTTGGAAGCGAATTGCAGGTGAGCTTCTGTTGGAAAGTGTTACTCTCGCCGCCATCGGAGGAGCGATCGGCTTGCTGGTGGCATTCGGAGCCCTGCGCCTACTGATAGCAATGGCCCCCGCCGGACTTCCCCGCCTCGGCGAGATCGGCATCGATGGACCGGTTCTCTTGTTCGTGCTCCTTGTCTCTCTTTTCGCCGGACTGCTATTCGGTTCTGTGCCGGTCGTTAAGCACGCCGGCGCTCGGCTTGGGACGGGTCTGCGCGAGGGGGGCCGCACTCTTAGCGCAAGCAGGCAACGGCATCGCGCGCGCAATACGCTGGTCATCATACAGGTTGCCCTGGCACTCGTGCTGCTTATCAGTTCGGGCCTGATGATCCGCACCTTTACAACGCTCCTGCAGGTTCAACCCGGATTTATAAAGCCGGCCGAAGTTCAAACCTTTGCGGTCTCCATTCCCGATGCGCAGGTGCCGGACGAAGAAAAAGTTCTCCGCATGCAGAATGCGATGCTCGAAAAGATTCAGCAAATACCGGGCATTTCATCCGCCGCTTTTGCCTCAAATCTTCCCATGGATGGCATGGGTAGCAACGACGTCCTCTTTGCGCGCGACCGGGTTTATCAAGAGGGGGAAATTCCCCCCATTCGCCGCTTTGTGTTCGTCTCGCCAGGATGGTTCAAAACCATGGGCACTCCCCTGGTGGCCGGCCGCGACCTCACTTGGGCAGATACCTATAATCATGTGCCCGTCGTACTCATCTCCGAAAATTTTGCACGGGAGTACTGGGGTAGTCCCACCGCTGCGCTTCATAAGCAAATCCGGGAAGGCAAGAAGGATCAGTGGCGCGAAATCATCGGTGTGGTGGCGGACGTACACGACCAGGGGCTGAATAAGAAGGCGTCCACCACGGTCTATTGGCCTGTTCTTTTGAAAGAATTTTGGGACAACAAAACGTTTGTCCGCCGTACGGCATTCTTCACCATACGTAGCAGCCGAACCGGCTCACAGAGCTTTCTCAACGAGCTCAGGAAATCGATCTGGTCCATTAATCCCAATGTTCCAGTCGCGGAAGTGCGCACGCTCGACCAGATCTATCGAAAATCGATGGCTCGAACATCGTTTACTTTGGTGATGATTGCGATTGCGGGCGGCATGGCTCTGCTGTTGGGCGTCATCGGCATCTACGGAGTCATCGCTTATTCGGTATCACAGCGAACCCGTGAAATCGGCATCCGTATGGCGCTCGGAGCCAGGCAACAACAGTTAGCCGCGATGTTTGTAAGGCATGGAGTGGTTCTTGCTGGAATGGGCGTCGGGATCGGATTGCTTGTAGCCGTTATGTTGACCAGGCTCATGTCTTCCCTGCTTTTTGACGTCAGCCCCGTAGACCCGCTCACATTTATCACCGTTTCACTTGGCCTGATTGTCGTCGCCGCCCTGGCCAGTTATTTGCCATCACGGCGCGCCACAGCCGTCGATCCCGCAGAAGCTCTTAAACTGGAATGAAGGAAGCACATGTCGTCGTTTGCAGAGCGGCTTGCACCGATCGTTTTACCGGATGCGACGGGAGGCGAAATGCGTCTCGGCACGCTCTGGGAAGAAAACCCTGCCGTAGTTACTTTCCTTCGTCATTATGGCTGAATCTTCTGCCGCGAGCACGTCGCGCAGTTGCGCGAACACGAGGCAGAATTCAAAGCCATTGGAGCGGGTCTGGCGGCTATTGGCATGGGAGACGCAAATTACGCCCGCCTCTTCCGCGAAGAGACGGGAATCGATTTTCCGCTCCTGATCGACGAAAATCGTTTAGCTTACAAAGCCGCTGAACTCAAATCCGGTAATGTGCTGCACCTTCTCCGGTCCGATAACTCCGCCGCGCGAAAACGCGCTCGCGCGGGAGGCCATCACCAGCATCGAACCGGAAAGAATCCCTTCCAGCTTGGCGGCAGCTTCGTGTTCGCCCCAGGAAACCGCGATATCTATACCCACGTGAGTAAGACGTTTGGCGATAATGCCCCAGTCGAGGCTCTTCTGGCCGTGCTCCGGTAAGAATTTTGGCGTGTTCGGCTCTCTTCAGAAGAGATGTCCGATCTTTCGCTTTCCGTCCTGACCTGGAATCTATACCTCGGGGCAGATGTGAGCCGGGTTATCGCTGTGGATTCTACGGCACTCCCGGCACGAGTTGGGAAGGTTTGGGAAATCGTAAATAAAACGAATTTCCGCATCCGGGCGAAAGCTATGGCCGCGGCGATCTGCCGCGAGCAGCCCGATGTGATCGCCTTACAAGAAGTGTGCCGCTGGAGCACGCTTTACCGCCTTCCCCTCGATCAGGAATGGCGCCCGGAGATTGTGGAATATGATTTCCTGCGCATTTTGCTCGATGAATTGAACGATCGCGGCGAAAACTATTTTCCGGCGGTGCGTTCCCCAGGGGTAGATGTGCTTTTGCCCGCTGCGCACGGTCCTGATATTCGGTTGGAGGATTCACTTGTTCTTCTGCTTCGCACCAGCAGAGCGGCAACCGGGCTAAGCTGGGCCAAACCGCGAGCGGGCCGCTTCACGGCAAATCTGCGAACGACGCTTGATGACGAGCCATTTGAGATTAAGCGGGGATGGGTGTCCGTCGATCTTCATCGGGAAAACCAGGTCGTGCGAATCATTAACACGCATCTCGAATTCTTCAATGCGGCGGTCCAACCCGCGCAGCTTACCGAAATCCTAAACGGGCCAGCGAATTTTTCCGGGCCAGTCATTCTCATGGGAGACTTCAACGCCTATCCGGGATCGGAAATCTGGTCCCGGCTGAAGCATTCCGGATATGTCGATGCGTGGGATGCAGCCGGCACCGGTGCCGGACACACCTCCGGCCGAAACGAAGACCTTCGCGACTCGCAACCGGCGCTCAAAGTACGGATCGACTGGACCATGTGCCGCGGGCCGATTCAGGTGTTGCAGACATCGCTGGTTGGCGCAGATTCGTCCGACCGCGCAGGCGGAATGTGGCCGTCGGATCACGCGGGTCTGGCGACGCGAGTATCGGTACAACACGTCGTCAGCTCACCGCGAAATGCTTCAGTAGAAGAGCCGAACGAACTGCTCGAGGCTGTGTAGCAGCAAGAGCTTCCCATATTTATGGGAAAATGGGCCAGTGAAAACGACTGTGGAGCTTCCTGATATGCTCTTTCGTAAGCCAAAGCCGCGGCCGCAGAGGAGGGAAAAAGTTTGAAGGACTTTCTCACCGAAGCCGTCACCGATCGGCTTCGACGCCGCGCCCCCAGGCACAGCGAAAGCAAGCCCTGGGAAGCTTCGTTCGGCGGCTTGCGCGCATTGCATCGCGAGAATCGCCGGATCGATCGGATCATTTCAACGGAATTCGGCTCAGTTCCTCACACGCGCTAAACGCCACGCGATGGTTGCAGTGGCCGCCACACCGGCACAAACCGCAATCCCCTTCCGAAGTTTCGCATTGAAACGGCATTCACGCCGCCTCCCGGAAATGTGCTCGGGGCGAATGCCTATTCCCACAATTCTGGCGATCACATGTTGTATCCCCGGGATGTGGGTTCCCACCTTAAGTTGCCAAGGCGCTTGCAGCGGGCCCGGATTCCGAAAGACGTTTTCAAATACTTTGTGTGCATTGATTTGGAGGCGCTGTGTTACGCGCGTCGGAAATTCGCGCCGTTTCTGCACTTTCGCGAGCAGATCTTCCGTAACACTTCGATTGAGGAGCGGTTCCGCCAGCAGATTGGCCGCGGCTACGGCATCCTGAATCGCGAGATTAATCCCGACTCCGCCTGCCGGTGACATCGCATGTGCCGCATCGCCGATACAAAGCAATCCAGGCCGGTGCCAGCGCGGAAGACGGTTGATTCGAACAGTTAGTAACTTGATCTGATCCCAGTCCTTCAGCTCATTCACGCGATCATCAAGATA
>DAISJE010000463.1:0-4159 GCA_036821665.1 Bryobacteraceae bacterium
TTCGCGGGGCCGACCGGCGCATGTACAGCAAAGCAACCGACACGCAGATCAAAATCGCGGCAACCGCACTGAGCGCGAACCAGTGTCGCCGCCGGCCGGCTGTCGGTGCGCTGACATCGGTCCTTCGGAGAGGCGGGGTCGTATCCTCGGCAGGCACTGGTACAGCAGGAGCGATGAACCGGTAGCCTTTTCGAGGAACGGTCTCAATCAGGATCGGAGTGTCGGCGGAATCGCGCAACGCGTGGCGAAGTTTTCTGACTGCCGTGTTCAGGCCTTCATCGAAATCGACGTGAATTCCGTCTGGCCATAGGCGCGCATGGAGTTCCTCGCGTGTAACCAGATCGCCCGGTCGTTCCAATAAAGCCGCTAGTACCTGAAACGGCCGGTTCTCGAGCCGGACAAGAACGCCACGCTTAAAAAGCTTCCCCTCTGATAGATCGGCTTCAAATTGGCCGAAGCGAAACCGGATCCTGTTGATCGGCGTGGCAGCCACAAATGCTCCCGAATGATTGGGGACAAGCATAGCATTTTCCCTTGCGTGAACGCTTCAGTAGAAGGAATAAACGGTTGATACGAAAGCAATTGTTTCTTCAGACAATCTTCGGTTGAGCTTTGATGCGTGGCGGGGCAAACTTGCTGCGAAGCGGAGGCTTTACAGATGAAAAACCTGGTACGTAGTTCAATGTTGGTGCTTGCGTTGTTCAGCGGTTTGGCAAGCGCGACGGTTGTTGCGGCGCAGACCGCACAGGATCATCCCTCGAAACACCAGCAATACAAGCTGATTGATCTGGGAACTCTGGGCGGACCGTCGAGCCTTATCATCGGCGCTACCGGTCCGATCAATAACTCCGGCATGGTGCTGACGGAGTCCGCCGACACCGCAGTACCGAACCCGTTCTATCCGAATGACAATCCCTATCTCAACCTACTGTTTGTGCAACATGCTTTTCTCTGGTTCCGCAACCGGGTGCAAGATCTCGGTGCTCTTCCGAATGGGGTGGGCAGTGGCGGACAATGGATCAATGACTATGGCGTCGTGGCTGGGGCCGCCGGAAACGGTTCAATTGACTCCGCGACCGGTTATCCCGCGGTCAATGCGGTGCGCTTCCAGGACGGCAGCATCCGCAACCTGGGAACCTTCGGCGGCGAGGAGAGTATTGCATTTGCCATAAACAATCGAGGTCAGATTGCCGGAGGCGCCTCGAATGGCGTACCTGATCAGTTTCTCACCACCGACTTCTTGCCATTTCCGGGTGGAACTCAAGTTCACGCGTTTCGATGGAAGCGCGGAGAGATGCAGGATTTGGGAACACTAGGAGGCCCCGACAGCATTGGGTTCTACATCAATGAGCGTGGGGAAGTAGCCGGACAATCGTTGACGAACTCGACGCCGAATCCAACTACCGGCTTCCCGACAGTTGACTCATTTCTTTGGAAAGACGGCCGCATGATTGATCTGGGCAATCTCGGCGGCACCTATGGGTTTCCCAATGCGGTCAACAATCGCAGCCAGGTAGCCGGTATATCCAGAACTCCGGGCGACGATCCGAACTTCGCCCATCCGTTCTTCTGGGAGCGGGGCGTTCTCACCGACATCGGCACCTTTGGTGGACCCGGTGGAGAAGCGATCTGGATGAACGATGCCGGCCAGGTGGTTGGCACGGCCGATCTCGCCGATGGAACCCACCACGCGTTTGTCTGGCAGAAAGGCCGCGGTAAGACGGATCTGGGAACCATAGGTACGGACCCGTGCAGTAACGGCAAAGGCATTAACTCCTGGGGACTGGCGACGGGCACCACGACCGACTGCAACGGAAATATTCAGCATCTGTTTCTCTGGAAAGACGGCGAGATGGTAAATCTGAGCGCATTGATTCGGACGGGCTCGGATGTCACGGTTACTGATCTGATGATGATCAACGATCGCGGCGAAATCGCCGGTGAAGGAATAACTGCGGACGGCAATCAGCGTGCGATACTTCTCGTTCCGGACGGAGATTGCGATCACGAGTGCGAACACAGGCTGTCTGCGGCGGATGCCGCGCCTGCAGCAACGGCAAGTTACTCTGTCTCGAAAACCGCACAGCGGCGTGGCGCCAGAGTTCGTAATCTGGGGCGACGCCGGCACATTTTCGAGTAATATCTTCTATCGCGGAGGCGGCAGCGGCGGAGCGGTCGTGCCGCCTACATTCGCATAGGACTCTTCAACCTTAACTACTTTGCCTTCGTCAAACCGCACGAACGTCATTTTGCCGGGAGGGTCGCCATAAACCCAGTCTTCTAATTCATCTCCATCGGCATTCGTTTCGCGACTCTTATTTCGCGGTTTCCCGAGCGCCAGCAGCACCTGGTCCCGGTCCATGCCCTGAATCGCTCGCTGTTCCTTGATAGCTTTTTTAATAGGCTCCGGAAGTTTATCCATGTACAGCTCGGCGGCCGAATGCTTCTCAAAATCGAAAATAGGTGAAAGCATCTGCCTGATCTGAGCCGCCTTCAAGGATGGAACGCTGCCCGGAAATACGAGGGCAACATGGGAACCGCCGGGCGCGGGCGTGTTCTGATTCGTTGCCACGGGATTCATACCGCCGCCCATACCTACCTGAACGTGGTCATACCAGTGACCCGTCTTTGTTCCACCGTTAATTTCAAATACGATTTTGTTCGATTCGATCTGTACGCGCGTGATCTGAATCTCGTCCCCAAGCCGGGCTGCCGGGCCACCGTCCTGCAGAGCGTTTTCCCACACGCTCCTGTCGTATTGACCGTTGCTTTGAATGACAAGCGGCTTCTTCGAGCGCGGAAGGATCACCTTCATCGTTGCAAACTCTGCCGTCAGCCCGCGCTCGATTTCTAGTCTTTCATCGACACTTAATTTATCCGCGCGAAGGCTCGGAGCCAGCCACAGGCCTAATCCGGCCAGAATGGTAATCGCCGATGCTACTCGTTTAGATTTTTTGCAATAAATGCTTTTTGTGGTGCGACGGGCGCTTTTGCCAATGCAAAAAATAAAGCGATAGTAAAAATCGTAGCCAGGAGACCTCCCTCTGGCCCATAGTTTCCACCGCTCCAGAGGGGCAAGAGATCCCATTTGTACAAGTACCTCGTCACATCGATTGTAAGCCCGCTCAGATTGACTCCGAACAGCGGGAGCACGGCGTTCCAGCCGTAGTGAAGGCCGATCGGCAACCATAAATCCCGGCTTCGCAAAAACGCGTAGCCAAGCAGTACGCCCCAAATCATCGTATTCAGGATTCCGAGTTCCGAGGAATTGGGATTCGACGCATGAGCGAAACCGAAAATGACGGCGACTGGCAGTATCGTCGCATAGGGTCCGATCTTCTGCACCAGTAGCTGGAAGGCATAGCCGCGAAAGATCATCTCCTCGCCGGCAGCGCCTAACCAGATTGCCGCCAGGTAGAAAATGAGGCTGGGCCACCCTGCACTCGAACCAGGGCGGAGAACTAAGTGTCCCGTACCAGCTAGTAGCGGTGCCAGCAACATCAGGGCCGCGGCCCCGCCGCCGAAAAGCACTCCGAGCCCAAAATTCCGAAGCGAAGCATTACTTCCGCCCAGGCCAATATCCGTAAATGGCCGGCGGTCGAAAATTCGCATCGTGAGAATATTCGCCAAAACCCCAGTGGCGCATAATCCGACTGTTCCGGCTATGATCACCCCAAAAACGGCATACAACGAAATCGTGATAAGCCGTAATCCGATCACCACGATTGCGACGAAGAAAGCGACCCGTAAGACTATACCGAGCCGGG
The DNA here is from genome assembly GCA_036821665.1 of Bryobacteraceae bacterium. Classification (GTDB taxonomy): domain Bacteria; phylum Acidobacteriota; class Terriglobia; order Bryobacterales; family Bryobacteraceae; genus Bog-105. The sequence goes on from DAISJE010000463.1 coordinate 3,768, forward strand.
TACCCGGCGTAGCTGGCGGAGGCGAAATTTCAGGAAGAGGATCCATCTCCGGTAATGTTTATATGACTCTGGGGGTCAACCTGTAGTACTTGTCTGGTCTCACTTTGGTACCGATACCGGGACAATCTCATCCTAACCGCACCTCGAAACGCCGATTAGAAGAACATGCGCAGTATTCAGGAACGGCGGACAAATAGCAGACTCCTTTGTGCGGAACTCGTCGAAGCGATATGGACCGATCAAAAAGGCGCGAAACGGCGGCGGATCGCAAATCTTGAGGACATTTCTCTGTCCGGGGTTTGCCTGCAGCTCGAGAGCGCAGTGTTGCCGGGCACAGAAATATCAGTGAATTACGGTGACGGAAAGTTGGTCGGAACGGTGCGCTACTGCAC
>DAISJE010000464.1:0-4129 GCA_036821665.1 Bryobacteraceae bacterium
GAGAGCCCGTCAAGTAACGCGCGCAGATACAATCCGGTACCGCCGGCCACAATAGCTATTTTGTTTCGTCCCCGAATATCTTCCAACGCCTCGCGCGCAAATCGCGCATAGGCCCCCGCCGTGAGTTCTCCGTCAGCCTCGATCACGTCGATAAGGTGATGCCGGATACGCCTCCGCTCTTGGATTGGAAGCTTTGCGGAGCCGATCTCAAGTCCTCGATAGACCTGGACAGAATCACAGTTGATGACTTCGCCTCCCAGATGTTCTGCCAGGTACAAAGCCAGAGCGCTCTTTCCCGAGCCAGTAGGCCCGAGCACTACGATCAAAGGAGACAGTGGTATGGCCCACAGAGTTGATGGATATATTTGAAAACTCGGCTCATCGTAACCGTTCATACGCCCGAAACATCCCCATAACGGAGCTATACTAAAGGGCAAACGGCACCTTAAATGAGTGCGGCTTTACTTGTCCCGAAGCGCGGTTGAATGTCCTATCCCTACTTTAACTCTTTACGTATCAGGTACTTTCTACTGGCTGCGTCCTTGATTGCGGCGCCAGCCCTATCGAACGCGGCGACCCCTGCGCAAGTAGCCAAGTCGTTTGGACAGGTTCCCTCAACCGGATCGCAAGCCACTGGCGCGTTGCCGCCTGCAACGAAAGAGGCGAGTTCGCCGAAGGCAGCTGCTTATTATCATTTTTCGCTTGGGCATCTCTACGAAGAGTTAGCAGGTACGTACGGAAATAAGAACGATTACGTCAATAAAGCGATCGAAAATTTCCGGCTGGCGATGAAAGAAGATCCCAGCGCCTCGTTTTTGGTCGAAGATATCGCCGAGCTATACCGCATGTCGGGCAGAATTCGCGAAGCCGTGGAGGAAGCCCAGACGGCACTCAAGACCAACCCGGACGATCTGAATGCCCGCCGTGTACTGGCGCATATCTATACGCAGCAGATTGGCGATGCGCAAACGAACCATATTGATGAGGGCATGGCCCGGCGCGCTGTCGAGCAATACAAGATCATCACCGAGAAAGATCCGAAGGACGTAGACAGCCTGGTGATGCTGGGCAGGCTGGATCGTGTTTTGGAGGACTCGGTGGATGCCGAAGCCGCATTCAAAAAGGCGCTCGATCAGGAACCCGATAACGATGACGCGATTACCGGACTCGCGAGTGTCTATTCTGACCGCGGTGACGCTAAGACGGCTTCCGGACTTCTCGAAAAACTGGTTCAGAAGAATCCTTCGCCGCGCGCGTTAGTGATTCTGGCCAATAGCTATGAATCGATGCATGAATACGCGCTGGCAGTGAACGCGTACAAAAAAGCGCTCGAGCTGGACCCCAACCGAATTGAATTAAAGGGGGCGTTAGCGCAGGATCAAGCCATGGCCGGTCAATTCGACGATGCGCTAGCAACCTATAAGGATCTGTCGACTGCAAATCCTCAGGACGCCCAACCCTACTTGGGAATGGCGCAGATCTATCGTGAAAAACGAGATTTTGCAAACGCGCGCAAGATGTACGACAAGGCCAAGGCGCTTGATCCGGACAGCATTGAAATCCGCTACAACGAAGTCGGCTTATTAGAAGACGAGGGTAAGACCGGAGATGCCATCATTGCTTTGAAAGGCATTCTGGATTCGACCGTGCGCCGCAACTATAATCCCGCCGAGCGCGGCTATCGCGCAAAAATGCTTGAGCAACTCGGCCTCCTTTATCGCAGCAACGATCAATATGAGAAGTCAGTGGATGCATTTCGCCAGATTGCCGTCCTGGATCCGGATCTTTCAGCGCGCGCCGAGGCGCAAGTAATCGACACATACCGCTTGGCTAAGGATTACACCAAGGCCCAGCAGGAGAGCAACGATGCCGCGAAGAGGTATCCGACTGATCGGACGCTCACCCAGGTTCGCGCGCAATTATTAGCGGATGAAGCTAAGACAGATCAGGCCATCGCGGAGTTGAAGAAGCTGTTAGATGGAAAGAACGATCGCGAAGTCTACCTCGCGATGGCCGACGTATATCAGAAGGGCCACAACTACTCGGAGATGGAAAAGGTGCTCGATGCCGCCGATAAGTTGTCGACTGGCAAAGACGATAAGGCGGGCGTGCTGTTCCTTCGCGGGGCCATGTATGAACGCGAGAAGAAATACGAACTTGCGGAAAAGACTTTTCGGCAAGTACTCGATTTGGACCCCACGAATGCATCGGCCATGAACTACTTGGGATACATGCTTGCCGATCAGAACATTCGGTTATCGGAAGCGCAGGATCTTATCAAAAAAGCAGTCAGCCTCGAACCGAACAACTATGCGTTTCTCGACAGCTTAGGTTGGGTTTACTATCGTATGAATCGCTTGCCTGAAGCCGAACAGGAGCTTACGCGTTCCGTTCAGTTGATGTCGAAAGATCCGACCATTCACGATCACTTGGGCGACGTTTACTTCAAACAGGGAAAGATCAAGGAAGCCATTTCTCAATGGCAATCGTCCCTCAACGAATGGCACAGCAGCGCACCGGCTGACATTGAGCCCGCTGAAGTCGCAAAAGTTCAGAAAAAGCTGGATAGTGCGCGCGTGCGGCTCGCCCAGGAGCAGGTTCCGGCTCGGGTGAACTAGCCCGACCTCCTTCGGTCCATCATAATCACGCGCGTGCCATCTCGGCTGTTCACGCCGCGTATAAAACCGACTTTTCTCCTCAACGTTTTTAGTCCGGGCGGCGTATATCGAATGAGAGCTTCTGAAACGCGGACAAGCATGGCAGTTCCCCAAGCCGCTCATTGGATGGGCCATTTCGTGATGGAGCAGAGCCTGCTTCGCCGGCTCGTACGCGACGCGAAAGCGGGCGATACGGCTTCGTTTGAACGAATCGTCATTCTGCACGAGCGGATGGTGCTGCGTGTAGCGCAGCGGCTTTTGCTGAACAGCGAAGATGCCAAAGATGCTGCGCAGGAAGTATTTGTCCGGTTGCATCGGAGCTTGAGGCTCTTTGACGAGGAGAAAGAACTCGGGCCGTGGCTGTATCGCATGACCGTAAACATATGCCGGGACCTGCGGCGGCGTTTCAGACGCGTTGTCCCTCTCGAGCCTGAGCACGAGACTTTGGACATGTCGTCGGACCCGGAGAAATCAGCATCCATCTCGCAGCAGTACCGGATGGTTTTGGCAGCGCTTAATAAGTTATCGGCGCGCGAACGTGAAGTAATCGTGCTGCGCGATCTGGAGGGCCGCTCAACCGCCGAAGTGGCCGGGATTCTGGGTTCATCGGAAGCGACGGTCCGTTCGCAGCTTTCAACCGGAAGGGTAAAAATCAGGAACTACATCGAGGCACGGCTCAGGAAATGAACATGATGGAACACATCCGTGAGGAACAGCTCGCTTTATACGCAACGGGAGACCTCGCTCCACATGTGGAAGGTAGCGTAGCGGCGCACGTACGTAGCTGCGAAAGCTGCCGGGCAATCGTTATAGGATTCCGCGACGCGCAATCTTTTGTCGCATCGGCGTTGATGGATCCCTCGGCAAATGAATTGGCCGACGTTCGGGAGCGCGTTAATGCGAGGCTGCAGGAACGCCGAGGCGGACATTGGCGCTGGGCCGGGTGGTCCGCCGCAGCCGCTGCTGTCGTTGCATTGATTTTTATCGGAATTGAGAACAAGCCGGCTGCCGCGCCCGAACCGGTTCTGCCGGTTGCACAATTGAAGCCGCCGGACGTTCCGCAGTTGGAGGTACCGCAACTGCGCACGGCAGTCTTGCACAGGCCGCGCGTACGGCATCGAGATGCGGGTATCCGTTCGGTCGATCTCATCGCGCGCGCCGACCAACCGCCGCTGATTAAGATGACCACCGCCGATCCAAATGTGGTGATTCTGTGGCAATCAAATGAAGGAGTGAGAAACGAATGAAAAAAGCCGCGCTGATTCTTTGCCTGGCGCTCTTGCCTGCATTGACGTTTGCGCAGGACCAAGTGACCAAAATCGTACGTATTCAGTACGCGAATGCGCAGACGATCGCCCGCATGGCATCCATGGGCTCGAATGTAGGCGCGGATGCAGATAACGTTTTACACGTAATCGTGCTGAAGGGCCGACCCGCCGCAGTGGACTCAGTTGAGCAAACCATCCGAGAGC
>DAISJE010000465.1:0-4126 GCA_036821665.1 Bryobacteraceae bacterium
ACCGGCTCCGACGACGGCAGCGCGAATCTTCTTCATCTCTGTGCGAGTTCGAGAGCAGGATAACCCGCGATGGCGATGCCGGCCTGGTTGGCGCGTTCGAGCATTTCGACTCTATCCAACAGCAGCGTACGATTTGCATCGACGGCCAGCACGGTTGTCCGGGTCTCAATCATGGTTTCAATAGTGGTCAAACCAGCAACGGGAACATCGAAGAGCAGATGGGCGCGCCCGCGTGACGCCTTCACCAGCCGCAGTGGCTTCCCGTTCGTTAATCCGGCCGCGCGCCGGAGCATGGCGTCTGTGCCCTCCATGGCTTCGGCAGCGACGCACGCTTTCTCGCTGATGGCAACGCTTTGCCCGATATCGGCTGAAGCTAGTATGGCCGCGATCCGCCGGCCGTAGCGGATATCCGCTTCTTCGTCTTTGTCCGGCTTACGCCGTGTAAGCACGCCTTCCGGTGCGAGCAGCGGCTTCAGCAAACGTGTGGAATCCACCAGTTCGATTCCTTCGTCATGCAAGATCTTTTGTACCCCGCCGATCAACGCCGCGGTGTTTTTCTCCTTTAACGACGTAAGCAGCTTTAAGAGCCGCCAATCGGGAGTAATCGATGAAAAGATGCTGACGTGCTTAACCTGGCCCGTCATCATCACTTCGGAAACGTTCTCGCGTTTTAGAATATCGATCAGTTTTCCAAGCTGCCCGATGTTGATCCAGTGGAGCGAAGGCGCGATGGTGGCAATTTCAGGCGCAGCCTCGTTTTCGATGGCAACGACCACTACGTCATGCCCCTCGCGGCTCGCCGTCTGGAGTGCGAGCAGCGGGAACCGGCCGTTACCGGCAATCATTCCGTAGCGCTGAGGAGCGGCGTTCTTCACAAAACCTATTTCACGAACCCGCGCGGCGAGTTACGAATAAACTCCACCACTTCGCGCACTTCGTCCGTCTGCGGTATCTCTTCTTCGATACGAGCCAGCGCCTGCGACGTGTTCAGATTCGCCCGGGTCAGCAGCCGGAATACATTCTGTAAGTGTTCTATCGACCCATTCTGGTAACCCTGCCGCTCCAGCCCGATTCGATTCGCGCCAAAAACTTGAGGCTCGTGGCTCGAAGCCGTGATCGAATACGGCAGTACGTTTTGCTTAATCACGCTGTAACTGCCGACCATGGCGTAGCGGCCGATCCGGCAGAACTGATGAATCGCACAGAGCCCGCCGATATTCGCGTAGTCTTCCACAACCACATGGCCGGCGAAGGTCACTCCATTCGCCAGAATGGTGCGGTTATGAATGATGACGTCGTGCGCTATATGGACGTAAGCCATCAGGAGATTACCGTCGCCGATGGATGTCACCATGCCACCGCCCTCCGTTCCGCGATTGATGGTCACGAATTCGCGAATGGTGTTGCCATCGCCGATGCGCGTTTCCGAGGGCTCGCCCTTATATTTTTTGTCCTGCGGCGCAACGCCACAAGAAGAGTAGGGATAGAAAAGATTGTCTTTGCCGATGGTCAGCTTGCCTTCCAGATAGGCGTGCGCCATCAGCCGGGTGCGTGGGCCAATTGTAACGCCACTGCCGACGATGCAGTACGGGCCGATTTCAGCTTCGGGAGAAATGTCGGCGTCTGGATCGATAATCGCTGTCGGGTGAATCGCCATCCGGTGCGCGTTTGATGGACTCGGGTCCTTCAGGCCATCTGCGGCTCGGGAACTTCCGGCGGCGCCTTCGCTGTTTCCGCCATCCGCTCAGTAAGCGTACACATGAGCGTGGCTTCTGCCACTACCTGTCCATCTACTTTTGCAATGCCCTGAATCTTCGCGACAGCGTGTTTCAGGCGCAGCATTTTCATTTCAATGCGTAGTTGATCGCCCGGCACAACAGGTTTGCGGAACTTCGCATTTTCTACTGCCGCCAGATACATAATTCTGCCCCTGGTGTGGGGCGCCATTTTCCCAACGAGAATGCCCGAAACCTGTGCCATCGCTTCGATAATAAGAACGCCCGGCATCACGGGAAAGCCCGGGAAATGTCCCGTAAAATGCGGCTCGTTTACCGTTACATTCTTCAGGCCCACGATGGAATCGTTTTGGATCTCGATAATCCGATCGACCATCAGAAATGGATAGCGATGCGGTAACAAAGCGGAGATCTCTTGAACATCCATCGATGTCATGGGAACCTCAAGTATAACAACGATGTACCATTTTCTCCGCTACGCGATTGAGAAACAAGCAGATATTATCGCGTTTATTCGCGAGCTGGTGGAATGCGAATCGCCCAGCGATGAGCCGGAAGCGGTGAACCGGCTTGTGGACTTGATCATCGAGCGCACCGCGGATGTCGCCTCCGCAAGAGTAATTAAAACAAATGGCAGTGGCAATCATCTCCGGCTCGAATTCAAACTCCCGGGTCGAAAAAAGTCAGGTCAGATTCTCGGTCTCGGCCATTCCGATACCGTCTGGCCGCTCGGCACCCTGAGCACAATGCCATTCCGTCAAACCAAAGGCCGGCTGTGGGGGCCGGGTGTGCTCGACATGAAATCCGGGCTGGCGTTTTTTATTTATGCGGCGCGCGCGATACGTGATCTCGATATACCGCTTCCTCATAAAGTCGTATTGCTTGTGGTTTCGGATGAAGAAACGGGGAGCAAAACGTCACGGGGTATCACAGAGACCGAAGCGAAGCGGAGTGGGTGCGTTCTCGTTGTGGAACCGGGAACAGGTTTGACCGGTAAGCTGAAAACCGCGCGCAAAGGCGTTGGAAACTACACCATTCACGTTGAAGGCAAGGCTTCACACGCCGGTGTAGACTTTACCAGCGGCGCGAGCGCGATCCTGGAAGCGGCACGCCAGATCGAAAGAATCGCCGGATTTACCGATCTTCAGCGCGGAACGACGGTGAATCCAGGCATCATCAGCGGTGGCACGCGCACGAACGTGGTGGCCGCGGAAGCGCGAATCGATGTCGATATTAGAGTCGCGCGCCTGAAAGATGCAGCAGTGTTGGAGCGCAAATTCCGTTTGCTGCGGCCAGTGGATAGACGTTGCAAAATCCGTATCGAGGGCGGTTTGAACAGGCCGCCCATGGAGCGCACGCAAAAAATCGCGAATCTTTTTTTACGAGCGAAAGAAACGGCGGATCGGATTGGTGTAGAAATCGAGGAATCGTCTACCGGAGGAGGATCGGACGGCAACTTTACCGCGGCGATAGGTATTCCCACACTCGATGGGCTTGGCGGCGTCGGCGAGGGCGCTCACGCCCGGAATGAGAGCATTCTGATGAATCGAATCGCGGATCGCACGGCGCTGTTGGCTGGACTGCTGAGCGGCTTATAACGGTGTGTCCGGCGCAGCTAATGGAGATTGAGCCTTGATTTTGGGTCCGGTTCAGCCGCCCTCGGCGTTCGTCCCTTCATCCTGCGAGCTACCTGCCGCAAAATGAGGAGAAGCACCGCGACCCCGATCGCCGTTTCGGTGAAAAAACGCGGCGGAGCAGAATTTCTAAGCCCCACAATCAGAAGCACTATTACAATCAGCGCAAGTCCGGCCGTACTCATCGTGAAAGCAGAGCGTAAACTTGCCCGGCGTTCTTTCTGGGCGCGCTCTTCGTACCGGTTCATTCGCTTTCAGCTTATATCAATTTCGCCCGTACTGAATGCTGGTTGCCGCCGCAATTCAGAGGGAATTAACAACCTCGTAACATGGTTGTAATAGTTGTCCGGTTACTCTGAACCGGGTATGTTGTAACCGCACCACTATATGAGAAAAGTCGCACTGATTGAAGATGACGCCGATCTTTATGCTTTGTTAAAGTACAACCTGGAAAAAGAAGGCTTTGCGTGCGTTGGCTTGCAAACCGGCCGCGGAGTCGTGGAACTCTGCCGCCGGGAAAAGCCAGACCTGGTCCTGTTAGACATTATGCTTCCGGATTCGGATGGTCTCGATATCTGCAAAAGTATCCGCCACCATCCGGAACTGGCGCATATTCCGATTATCTTTCTTACCGCGCGTGCCACCGAGACCGATCGCATCGTGGGACTCGAACTTGGCGCGAATGACTATATCGTAAAGCCGTTCTTCATTCGCGAGCTGATTGCGCGCATTCACGCGGTGCTGCGCCGCAAGGGT
>DAISJE010000466.1:0-4118 GCA_036821665.1 Bryobacteraceae bacterium
ATGTTCTGGTTTTCCAGACGGTTACGGATGGCGGTGTAATACGTGTACCGCGATATCCGGCCAAAATTCGCGGAACACGTTTGTTAGAGAATCGCGCATGATCGAGTATCCCCACTTCGTTCCTATTTCGCTGAATGTACGGTCCTGGCTCGGATAGTAGGTCGTCGATATAGCTTGCGCAATTCCGCGTCCCAACAGCTCTGAAGCATTTATGCTGTTGCGGCCATGATAATCGGGTGTGATTAAGACGCGACTTGCCGCGTAGGCGGCCCGCTTCCAAATGGAACCTTTTCCGAGGGCGTAATAACGCTCGTCCTGATGGAACACCGTTGGCATTGCAAAAATCACCATGTAATTGCCGTCCGTTTTATCGACGAACCCGCGCCAGTAATATCCCCAATAACCGCCTACCCCGTGTCCGATTTGCGGGTGCGCGTTCTGCGCAAACGCAATTCCTGAAGTGAAACCGGTGAAGACGAACGCCGAATAATCGAAGCTGTTCTGGGTTGCGATTTTGAAGGCCTGCCGCGGTGTCGGCGGCGGCGGAATCGCTCCCGCGCTGACGGCGCGATAATTCGGCATAACACCAAGAATGCGTTTCGGTTGCTGCTTCTCAACAGGAATCGGTTGTCCGCTCGGAGTGCGCCGGTTCGATGGCTTAACGTCGCCACCGTTTGCAGGAATACCCGGTTGGGGCGGCTTCTCTTCCGATTGCTGCGCAAAACCGCTCAAGCTGAAGCAGAGCAGCGCGAAACAAAAGGCCGACGGTAAAACAATTCTTCCGATAGGTATGTTCATTTTCGTTTGGATTCTCGTCAATGGCTCACTTTTCGATGTTTGAAATATCGCAACGCCCGCTGCGCGGCCCAGTAGCCGCACATGCCATGTACTCCGCCGCCCGGCGCTGTCGATGAAGAACACAAATAGACGCCCTTCAACGGTGTACTGTAGCCGCGCCAGGTAGGCCTAAGGAAGAATTGCTTGATATTGGGCACGCCGCCGTTGATATCGCCTCCAATCAGATTGGAGTTCCAGCACTGCATATCCGTCGTGCCGTGCACCGCTCGTTCAAGTACACAGTCGTGAAAACCCGGAGCAAAGCGCTCAATCTGCGCTTCAATCTGAGGGAGTGCAGACCCGGTCCAGCCGTTCGGAACATGGCAATAGGTCCAGGCGATGTGCTTTCCCGCGGGCGCGCGAGTTGAATCGAACAAGGTTGGCTGCGCCAACAACACAAATGGTTTTTCGGCCGGTAATCCTTCATTGACCGCGCGCTCGGAGGCGGTGATCTCTTCTAGCGATCCACCAAGATGTACCGTTATGGCTCGAGAACAGTCTTGGGCTTGCCACGGAATCGGCTCGCGCAAAGCCCAGTCTACCTTGCACACGCCTGGGCCATATTCAAATCGTTCGAGCAACTCGCGAAAGGGCCGCCGAAGTTCGGCACCCGCGAGTGCGAGGAATTGCCGAGGCGTAACATCGCATAACGTCAAATCGAAACCACGAATTTCGCGAAGGCTCTGGACCGGAGCGGAAACGATCACCCGGCCTCCCAACGTCTGCAAGAAAGCGATAAGCGCATCCGAGATACGCTGCGCCCCACCGCGTGGGATAGGCCATCCGACCGCGTGGCCGGCCGCTCCCAGAACCATGCCAAACGCTGCACTCAAGGGCGCCTCGAGCGACAGCGTGGAATGCGCGCACATCCCGGCAAACAAGGCGCGCGCACGCACGCCTTTGAAAAGCGCATTCGCCAAAAATGTGCAAGGCTGAACAGCTCGCAATCCGAATTGTGCAAGCAGAACCGGATGCTCGGGCAGCCGCAACGGACCCAAAATCTGGCGTGCGAGTTTCGGCCAATGTTCGACCAGCGGCTCGAACAATTTTTTGTACGCGGCGCCATCGCGGCCCAATTGCGAAGCGGTCTGCTGAAGATCGCATTCGAGCAGAACCGCGCGGCCGTCATCCAGCGGATGCGCTAACTGAGCAGGGGGCACAATCCAGTTCAAACCGTGATTGCGAAGGGGAAGGCTGGAAAAGAAAGGCGAACCGATACCCAACGGATAGACGGCGGATCCAAGATCATGAAGGAAGCCGGGAAGAGTTGCGGGTCCTGAACGAGCACCGCCGCCGGCCTGTGACGATGCTTCGCGGACCTCGACGTCAAAACCTGCTTGCGCCAGAACGATTGCGCCGGCAAGGCCGTTAGGGCCGCTGCCGATTACGATTGCCGTCGGTCTCATCCCCTTTCATTATCGAGCGAGATCGTTGTATGCCTTTGTGAATCTACATTAAGATGCTACGAGAGATGAGATACCGGGGATTTCAATCGTCAAGACCTTTGCTGTTGCTTAGCGTCCTTCTTGCGCTGCCGCCCATGCTACATGCGCGTGTTGAGCTTCAGCCCTGCAAGAATAGCTACTCGCCCGAACAGCAGATTGAACTGGGAAAGAAAGCCGAGCAACAAGTTTACAAAGAAATGCCGGTGCTTCCCGATTCGAATCCAGTCAGTCAATATGTAGAGCAGTTGGGAAAGAAGCTGGCGGCGCAAGCTCCGGGCTTTAAGTGGCCTTACAACTTTCATGTTGCGAACGTGGCGGAGATTAACGCCTTTGCACTGCCGGGCGGAGCCATTTTCGTTAATTTGGGGACCATCCAGGCCGCGGACAACGAAGCGCAGCTTGCGGGCGTAATGGCGCATGAGATCTCACACGTTGTGCTTCAGCATTCCGTTTGCAACTTATCAAAGGAGCAGAAGGTCGGACTCATTGCCGGTTTAGGACAACTCGCGGCCGGCGTGCTGCTGGGCGGAGCCGCCGGAGAACTCGCGCAGCAAGGGATCGGACTGACGGCGGGCTTAGGTTTTCTGAAGATGTCGCGGGGGGCCGAAAAGGAAGCGGACCTTATGGGTGTCGGCATTTTGTATGACGCGGGCTACGATCCGCACGGCATGTCACAATTTTTTGAAACGATAAAGGCAAAATACGGTGCCGGGAGCGCGCAGTTCCTGAGCGATCATCCCAACCCGGGGAACCGTTCGGAATATGTCGATAAAGAGATCGCTACCTTTGTGCCAAAGTCGAACTACGTCACCACCACTCCTGCATTCACACGCATACACCAGACTGTAAGTAAAATGCACGCCTACACGGCGAAGGAGCTTTCTTCCGGAGTGTGGAAAAGAGAAAGCCCGAATCAAACTGTTGACGGCGGCGTGAATGAGACAGCCGGTTCTCCGGCAACTGTGGATCTGAATACGCCGGGTAGTTGGAAGACGTTTCGCGGAGCCGGCTTTTCGATTGCGGTGCCCCATAACTGGCAGGTGTACGGAAATCAGCAGGCGGCCATGATCGCGCCAGCGGGAGGTGTTGGACGCACGGCCGATGGCGGCGCGGGTAATGTCGTTTATGGAGTGCTTACGGATCGATACCAGCCATCGGCGGGCATGAACGTAAGTTCCGGGCTCGATGCTCTAATCGATCAAATTGTTCATGATAATCCGGGCCTGACGCCTGGCCGCCATACAAACATAAAAGTGAACGGCGTTTCCGGCCATAGCGTCGAATGTGACAATCCATCCGGCAATGGCGGTAAGGGCGAGCACGATTGGATCGTTGCGTTTCCCCAGAAGGACGGCGCTTTGCGCTATTTCGTATTTGTCACTCCAACTCCGGATTTCGAAAAGCTCCGGCCGGCGTTTAAGAGGATGCTGGATAGCGTCAGATTTTGAGGGAGCGTGTGAGCTTGGATTTGAAGAGCCGGGCGATGCGCCCGGCGCAGCGCAAGGCGCCGCCCCACAAAAGAGTGCGGGTGGAGTAGATGCCGTCAAGAATGCCGGCATGGCAGCGCTGGAGCGCCGCTCCACGATGCTGTCCGATTTTTTTTTGTCCCTTTGTTATCCTCACCTTTGCATGAGTGGGGTAGTTCTGGATGGAAAGAAGATCAGCCGTGAGATTCAGGAAGAACTGCGGCCGCGTATTGCACGTTTAGCGCGGCCGCCCGCACTAGCAGTCATCCTAGTAGGCGAAAATCCTGCTTCGCAGATTTACGTCCGGAATAAGATTCGAGCCTGTGCCGACCTCGGTATCCGAAGCTTCGATGTGACTCCTCCCGAGAGC
>DAISJE010000467.1:0-4106 GCA_036821665.1 Bryobacteraceae bacterium
ACAGACGCCTCCGATAAGCTGCAGGGGTCGTTTCATCGATGATTCCTCAACCTTGGAGACTGCTTTCCGGCGCTGTCTACTTCCCGGCAAAAGTTCTGATCCTGACTCTTCAGAAGCTGAGGTGGATGCCTCCGACAGCCCAGCGGCCCGGGGTGCGAAAGCCATCTTCGTAGTAATTCTGGTCTAACGTATTAGAAACCCTCACGTAAAAGCGCGTCGCGAGCCGTTCGCCGAGGCGCAGCGAATAGCCCGCGGACAGACCCAATTGCCGCGGACCCGCTAATCGGTACGCATATCCATACAGCGGATACAAATAGTCGCTGCCACCTTCGAAATCGAGCGCCAGATCAATATGATCTCCGAACCGCTGCGTTGCAACCAGCGAGACTTCGTTGGGCAGAATTCGCGGCGATTGCAATGGGGCGGTATCGGTTCCGGTGAAGTATTGCGAGGCTCGATCTTGGGCATTCGTATATGTATACGATGCGAATATGCTCGTGCGGTCATTGGGCCGAAATTCGCCGCTCACCTCAACCCCGCGCGAAATCCCTCCCCGTGTGTTGTAATAACCGGCCGTGCGGCCAAAGGGATCGACATACCCGGGAGGAAAATTCAGAAAGCCGATAATCTGCTGCAGATGCGAATAGAAATAAGTTGCGCTTAATCGAAGACGCTCGCGAAACGCATACTGATCGACGCCAAAATCGATGGACACCGCGCGTTCGGGCGCAAGTCTGGGATCGCCATATGCAAAATCGAAGCCCTGAAACAGGAAGCCACCGAATCGCTCGTACAAGGAGGGCATGCGGAAGCTATTGCCTGCGTGAGCGCGGAGCTTTGTGGACGAGCCCGGCAGGAAGTAGGCGATGGATGCATCGCCTGTATAGGCCGCCGGTGGAGATGAAAGCGGCGATCCGGCATACGGCGACTGTCCGCCACCAACGAAGCCAGGCTGATCGAGGCTAGCCTGCGTGAAACGACCCGACAGCAGAATCGCAAGCCGATTATTCAGCAATTTCAGTTCATCTTGTGCAAAAACGGAGTTCGTCCGCTGACGAGCATCCGTTTTGTAATAAGCGCGCTGTGCGGGATCAGGATTCACATCCGTTGCGGTGTCGAGATAATGCTCCTGCTGAAACTCATAACCCGCTGTGAGGACCTGGTGCGATCCCAACAGATAATTGACACGCGCCTGTGCGGTATCGATGCGGCCAACGTAGCGATCGGACGTGTTGAATAGGGGTTGAAAAAGACCCGGACCTCCCGGTCCATCTGTGTTATCACGGACTGCGTCGACTATGCCATACGCCAAGCGGTAAGAGAGGCGCGAGTTCACCTGGTGTTCGAAGCGAAAGAGCGAGTTGATGAAATGCGAATAGCGCCCCGAATCGGGATCGCCGAGCGAGGGGATGAACGTGACCGTGGGAATGGCCGGAATGATACCTGTTACAGGCGCCCCGGATGACGGCATGGGGCTGACATACTCCTGGAGGAAACCTGTGTTCGCGAACAGACTCGCAGCCAAGCGCATATTCGGCCGCAGCGCGTAGTTCAGAGCGCCTTGACCGCTCCAGTCGCGCACGGCGCCTGCGTCGTCTACTCCTCGCGTCACATTGAGATGCGATAGGCCAGCCGAGTAGGTGAGCTTGTTCCCGCGCACGCCTCCGGAGAGACGCGCCAGCCCTCGAAACAACCCGAGCCCGCCGCCTTGCAGATCGATATCGCCATGCGTAGGACCGCCGCCGGGATCGGTAATGATATTGATCGTGCCGGACATGGCGTTTGAGCCGTAGAGCGACGAACCCGAGCCTTGCAAGACTTCAATTCTCGACGAATCGACCAGCAGGAGATCGCCAATGTAAGCGCTGGCTTCATTTTGGACGCTAGTCGGGTCGCGAAATGGAAAGCCGTCAACAAGAACGGCCGTATCTGTTACCCGCAAGCCGCGCACTTGAATGGTAGTGAACGCGCCGGGGCCGCCACGTGTACTGACACGCAAACCGGGAAGAAAGCGAATTGCGTCCGAAACAGAGACAAGGCCGCGCTGCTCTGCCTCGGAGACATTTACGATATCCAGTTGTTTCGAAATTTGATCTACCGACTGCGGCGAACCGGCAGCGGTTACGCTCACTTGCGTTTTAAGGGCGGTGACGACGAGGGTCACGGAAACTTCCTTTTTCTCGCCCGGATTGAGAGTCACGGATAGGGCTTGTCGAACGGAAAGTGAAGGGGTGGAGGCGTCCAACAGGTACTCTCCCGGCGTCACATTGGCGAAGGAGAATTGTCCCCGTGAGCCGGTTCTGACGCTCAGGACAGCCGATCCGGCGATCTGGTGGAGATTCGCCATTGCATCCGCGACGGCCGCTCCCGTCGAATCGACTACGGTTCCGTCGAGCGTTGCGGTTTCAGAAGCGGCGAACAAAGCGACGCCGGTCCATAAGAAAAGGAAAAGGTACTGAAGAGATAAACGAAAAGATTTTGAAGACACTGACGGCCCTCCCACGAGGCTGCGATTTTATTCCGCTCCTTTCGGTGCGGGCCGTGGCAGGTCTTCGGACTTACAGGCGTTAAAATTCTTCCTACTAGCTCAGCTTCCCATCCCGTTTTCAACGAAACAGTGCTTCTTTTGAACGTTCGTTCCTGATTACCGCTGCGGGGCAGTCCTGGATTTCAACCAGGTTCCCTATTTAACACTCCGGCAGGGCCTTCGTGTACCAACAGCGATTTCTAGCGTAACGGAAGGAAGCGCAGTTAGCAAGAACTATCAGCCTACTTCTACGCCCATGCTGCGGCAAGCGCCTTTCACTTGTTCGACAGCGGCTTCGAGCGTAAAGCAATTCAGATCGGGCATCTTGATTTTTGCGATCTCCTCGATTTGCTTTTCGCTGATCTTTCCTACTTTGTTCTTGTTTGGCTCGGCGGAGCCTTTTGCCAGATTGACGGCGCGCTTCACAAGAATAGCGACGGGCGGCGTCTTCGTAATGAACGTGAATGAGCGGTCGGAGTAGATGGTGATGACGACCGGGATGATGAGGCCTTCCTGATCCTTAGCAGACGTTTTCGCATTGAAGGCCTTACAGAATTCCATAATGTTTACGCCCTGCGGACCGAGCGCGGTGCCGACCGGGGGCGCGGGCGTTGCCTTACCTGCCGGAATCTGTAATTTCACTTCTGCTGTTACTTTTTTTGCCATGTGTCTGCTTTCCTAACCTTCTGCCACCCATCGCTTACGCTCAAGGCTCCGTTTCAAGTTTCAAACCGCTTGCTAGCGCGCGGCTCAGTTTCAAGTTTTCCGACCGCTTGCTGGCGCGCGGCTCAGTTCAAGCGCGGCTCAGTTTCAAGCCCGGCTCAGATTTTCTCCACTTGCAAGAAATCCAGTTCCACCGGCGTGGAGCGGCCAAAAATCGTGACCATTACGCGCAGTGTGTTGCGTTCCGTATTGATTTCGTCCACCTTGCCGGAGAAATTCGTGAACGGACCATCGATGATCTTCACCGTCTCGTTCTTCTCGAACGTCATCTTCGGACGCGGCCGCTCGGAGGGCGAATTCTGCCGGTAAAGAACGGCGTTTACTTCGTCGGCACTGAGAGGCACGGGTTTCGTACCGCCCCCAACGAATCCAGTCACGCGCGGCGTCGACTTAACGGCATGCCAAAGCTCATCGTCCATCTCCATTTCAACCAGCACATAGCCGGGATACAGGAGCCGCTTACTAATCACCTTTTTGCCGTTACGCAATTCGATGACTTCTTCGGTGGGAATTAGAATCTGACCGACGCGATCCGCAAATCCAAAGGCCTGAGAGCGCGTGCGGAGCGATTCGGCTACTTTGTTTTCAAATCCGGAATAAGCGTGAATGATGTACCAGTTCTTGGCGGTTTCGGGCTGTTCGGAGGGCTCATGAGCGTGGGCCGCCGGGTCATCCACGGCATCGCTTTCTGCGTGGATCTCCTCGCGCGACACGCCCTCGTCCTCTTCGAGAGGATCCGTTTCACCCGTACCGGGCACGTAAGAAGTCTCAGACGACACTTCGTCGTCTGCATTTTGAAGCGCGTGAAGCGCCTCCTCATTTTCAAGTCTCTTATCTGCCATTACCTGCTCATCCG
>DAISJE010000468.1:0-4085 GCA_036821665.1 Bryobacteraceae bacterium
CGACGGCTCACCCGCAGCCGGAGAAGTAATGAATCTTCTGGTACGCGACAATCTGCTATTTAAACTTGTCTCGGCAAATGAGCCCGGCTTGAAATTGACGGTTCGATTCGGCTCAAAAGAATATCCGGCAGCGGAAGCAAAGAATCCAGATGTCCTGGCGCATAAGATTCGCGCAAATTTAGGCGATGACCGGCGGTCGCTCCGCATTTACGGAACGAGCATCGTAGTCGCGCGGCTTACAAAAGAGCCCGGCGGCCTGCGGCTTCATCTTTTGAATTATGGTGCGGGCAATGGGGCGCGAGTCGGCGCTTTCCGGGTCCATATCGCCGGCCATTATGAAAAGGCTCAACTTCATTCTTACGACAGCCCGGCCGATCAGTTGATCGAATATAACGCTGCACAGGACGCGACTGAGTTCACGGTTCCCGACCTTCACGGTTACGCGGTAGTCGACTTAACGAAATAAGCAGTTGAGGCTTGCTTATCGTCCTGCAGCTTCCATGCCCAAACGCCAGCCGAGTGCACTTTCGTTCGCCCAGAATATTTTATGTCCGAACCAGTTCGATGCCGCGGGTGCGCCTGCTAGCCCTGTCGTTGCCCTCAGGACAGCCGCAGATGGAATATCCCCATACTGATTCACGCGGCGGCTCAGCCACGAACTGTCGCTTAAGCCCTGCGCGAGCACAATCGGCGTGTCATCAAACCAGGCTAGTTCCGCGTCGAACTCCGTATTGCGCAAACGACGTGGCGCGGAGAGGTCGAACGCACGGCGATATTGAGCGATTGCTTCGTCCAGATCTCGCACGCCGATTACGACCATGCTGATCCCGGCAAAGCTGTCCGTCGTCGGCTTGCCGCTGGGATAAGCGCGGTTCTGGCGCCGTGTCAGATCGCGGATCAAAAACGGAAAAAACGTACCGCGAGGGTTGTTTCCGACGCTTGTTGTTTCCCATTCAAGACGCGTGCCGTCCGGGCGGGTACGGCCACCATGTTCTGGTCCTTGGGTCGGAATGCCCGCTGCTTTGAGGCGCTTAGCGTCCGATTCACTGAAGCGAATCGCAAATGCACACGGGCCTGCATTGTTCCTCAAAAACTTGATCCAAACATGTGCATCTAATTTGACTGGATCAGGATGTGGCTGGATCGCCATGAACTCCAGATAGGAGCCATCCGGAAAACTCGTCAGCGCCATTTCAGTCGCATGGTTCGAGTGGCGGCCGCCGTACTCGGTGGGAATGCGAGTCGCATTGGTAAAGGCCCGTCGCATCGCGGCGAGATCTTTTCCGGCTACGGTGACGTGATCGATTGTCAACTGGGCGGCTGAGAAACCGAAGACCGGCAAGAACAGCAAAACTATAAGTCGGAATTTGGCGCCACTCAGGCAACTCATACTTCATCTTCTCAGGGGAGAAGATCGTAGGTATGGCAATGAATTTGGCAGCAAGCTTCGACGGGTTTCCAAAAGAGATGGTGACATTTTTTCGGGGTCTCAAGCGTAACAACAGGCGCGAGTGGTTCCAGCCGCGTAAGCATCTTTTCGAAGAGCACATTAAAGAGCCAATGACCAGGCTCGTCGAGGCGCTGAATAGCGATTTTGCAAAATTCGCGCCCGAGTATGTGAGCGATCCGAAGAAAGCCATTTTCCGGATCTATCGTGATACCCGCTTCAGTCCCGATAAGACGCCGTACAAAACACATATCGCCTGTTCGTTCGGGCGGCGCGGCGGCGAACACATGTCTGTGAGCGGCTTCTATTTCAGTGTTTCGGCCAATGAAATCGAGGTTGCGGGTGGCATTTATCACCCGGCGTCCGATACCACACTACTAGTCCGAACATATATTTCCGAAAACTATGAGGAACTGCGCCGTATTCTTGCTGCCAAGAGACTTCGCCAGCTTCTGGGCGAACTGCAAGGCGATGAACTAAGTCGTGCTCCGAAGGGCTTCGACACGTGCCATCCGGCGATCAATCTGATCAAGAAAAAGGACTGGATCTTAGCGGCTAGTCTCGATCCTGGATTGGCTACCAGGCCGCGCCTTTATCCGGAAATCGTAGATCGTTTTCGCGCGATGGCGCCGCTGGTCGAATTCTTGAACCGTCCCTTGCTTGTGCGAAAGCCTGGCAAAAAGCTGGCTGATTTTCTGGCTTGATCCTCCGCCAAGCTGCGCCCTGCCAGTAACTTACACGAAAGCGTCCGATTGGTAAAATAGGTTCTAAACGTGTTTCAGACCCACCGGGAGGATAAATGGCTGCAGCGCCACGCAGGAAATCAGTTGTCGTCAACATAGGAGGAGTCCAGGTTGGCGGCTCAAATCCCATCGTTGTGCAGTCCATGACGAATACGGATACCGCCGATTCCGCTGCCACAGTCAATCAGGTTATCCAGCTCGCCCGTGCCGGTTCGGAACTTGTCCGGGTCACCGTGAATACGGAAGAAGCCGCGCAAGCCGTTCCCACCATCGTTAACACCGTCCGCGATTTTGGCGTCAACGTTCCGATTATTGGCGACTTCCACTACAACGGTCACATTCTCCTCAAAAAATATCCAGCGTGTGCGCGTGCGCTGAGCAAGTACCGTATCAATCCGGGAAACGTCAACATCGGACGCAAACAGGACGACAATTTCCGAACGATGATCGAAGCCGCCGTCGAATACGACCGTCCCGTGCGCATCGGCGTCAATTGGGGCTCGCTCGATTCCGTCCTGCTAACGCAAATGATGGACGAAAACTCCCGGTCGCCGGAGCCGCTTGATGCCATGGAGGTCACGAAACGCGCGATTGTCCAAAGTGCGATTCGCAGCGCCGAAGCTGCCGAACGCTATGGCCTCGCCCACGACAAAATCATCCTCAGCGCCAAGGTCAGCAATGTTCAGGATTTGATCGATGTTTATCAAATGATGGCCGCGCGCTGCGACTATCCCCTGCATCTCGGCCTGACGGAAGCGGGCCTCGGCTCAAAAGGCATTGTCGCGACGACCGCCGCGCTTTCCGTCCTGTTGCAGCAGGGGCTCGGCGATACCATTCGTGCTTCTTTGACGCCGCTTCCGAATGGCGATCGCACCGAAGAAGTCATAGTCTGCCAACAGATATTGCAGGCGCTGAATCTTCGCAGCTTCACGCCGCAAGTCGCCGCCTGTCCCGGTTGTGGCCGCACCACCAGCACATTCTTTCAGGACATGGCGGATCAAATTCAGACCTATTTGCGCGAGCAGATGCCGGTCTGGCGCGAAATGTACGCCGGTGTCGAAGAGATGAAAGTCGCGGTGATGGGCTGTGTTGTGAACGGTCCTGGTGAATCGAAGCACGCCAATATCGGCATCTCGCTACCCGGCACCTTCGAAAAGCCCGTCGCGCCCGTCTACGTCGATGGCAAACTGTCGATTACTCTCCGCGGCGATCACATCGTAGCCGAATTTCGCGACATTCTGGACAGCTATGTGGCCCGGCGCTACGGTAAAGAGAGCATTGCCGTTGAACCAGTCGCCGAAACCGTCGCTTGAATCGGAAATTGATCGGCTTCGTACTGTCGTAGAAGATCTTTCTTCCCGCGTCACCCAACTCGAGCGGAGTTCTCTAAAAAATCAGGACGATTCTCTAGGGTCACCGGCGATTACCCCAGTCGCTTCCTCGAAAGCGGATTCCAATTTAGGTCCGAAGCTTGTCAACCGGATCGGCGCTCTTACGCTTGCGATCGGCATTGTTTTCTTTTTCAAGTACGCAGTTGATAACCGCTGGATCGGCGCGCTCGGCCGAGTAATTTTGGGTCTCATCGGGGGCATCGTTCTAATCGGCCTCGCTGATTGGCTCAGAAAGCGCAATCAGCAGGTGTTTTCCCAAGGCGTTGCCGGTTGCGGCCTCGCAACCATTTTCATAAGCATCTACGCCGCTTTTGCCTATTACCACCTGGCCTCGCCTGCTGCTGGTTTTGCAATGCTGGTTGTCACTTGCGCATTTGCAGTCGTGCTTTCGCTGATTTACGGCTACATTAGCATCGGCTTGCTCGGCTTCATCGGCGCGGTCTTCACGGCGTTACTGCTGCGCAGCGGTTCGCAGCCGTCTGTAGTCCTGGAGTTCCCGTATCT
>DAISJE010000469.1:0-4069 GCA_036821665.1 Bryobacteraceae bacterium
ACAGGAGTCAGAAGACAGAAGACAGAAGACAGAAGACAGGAGTCAGGAGTCAGAAGTCTGTTTCGCGGCGATAATCTCCACGGCTGAAGTATTTTTCCAGCCAGACGTATAGGCAGATGAACAAGTAACGGCTGCCCATCTCCTTCATCTTCAGTTTGGGCGTTCCTGTTCTGCGATTTCGCCACGTTATGGGGATGACCGTCCAGCTATAACCACGCACGATTGTCTTCAGCGGCAATTCCACAGTGAGATTGAAGTGAGGAGACAACAACGGCCGGCAGCCGTCAATAACGGCGGTCCGGTACGCCTTAAAGGCATTAGTCGTATCGTTCAATCGTACGCGGAACATCATGCGGATGAACAGATTCGCCAAGCGGTTGACTCGCCTCTTCAGCCAGGGATAATCGATAACGCCGCCGCCACGGATAAAGCGTGAACCGAATACCGCGTCCCAGCCTTCGTTCAGGAGTTGCCAATAGCGAACAACATCACGCGAATCGTCGGACTCGTCGGCCATCATAACGACGACGGCATCGCCTTCCATATGATCGAAACCGCAAATAATGGCACGCCCGAAACCATGCTGACCGGTATTCTGGACGGGCTTCAGCATCGGAAGGCGCTCGCGCAGGCACTGGAGTATCTGCCAAGTGGAATCAGTGCTGCCGTCGTCCACGACTACAATCTCATGAGGAACGCCATGAATGCGCAATTCCACATGGAGATGCTCGACCGTCGATGCGATGCAGCCTTCTTCGTCGCGAGCCGGAATGACGATGCTGAGCAGTTGTAGCGGCGCTCTGCCTTGGGCAGGTAAGCCTGATTTCATATGGCGCCCGAGCGCTGAAGCCAGCCTGGATTATCGCGGACATGAGCCGCAATTTCGTCGAGGATGGAGGAGAGATTCCGCTCCGGACTCCAGCCAAAATCGGTTTGAGCGCGCTGGTAATCCATGATGAACCAAGGGATATCGAACGGTCGCGGGCGTCCGTCCGGTTCAGGCCGATGCGGGACAAAGCGCTGATCGCACCAGGCCGTGAGTTGGGCAAGCGACATGGAATTTTCGACACCGCCGCCAGCGTTATAGATAGGATCCACCGGAGGCGTTCGTTGAAGCTGTCGCGCGATTAAAGCCGCGAGATCTTGCGGGTGAAAGGCATCCCGCACCTGATAGCCCTGGCCACCGAAACCGATGTAACGCAAGGGAAGCCGTGCGGCATGAGCGTGGAGCCAATACGAAAAGATGCCTTGCTCGGCGGTTCCAAACTGTCCGGCGCCCGCCAGAACACCGCAACGATTTACCCAAACCGGAAAATCGAAAGTGAGTCCGTATTCGAGAGCCATGACTTCCGAACTCAGCTTGGTGGCTCCGTAAAGGGAGACAGGAGGACTGGTCGGGAACCTCTCGGTAATGCCGTGGTTGCCAGCACCGGCCGGCAGCGAAGCGTTGGTGTCAAGCAAAAAGGCATTGTCATGCCGACGCATGGGCAACGCAGCCAAGTCCCTCACCGAATAAACTCGACTACTGCTCAACAGAATGAGCCCGGCCTTATGTTCGCGGCAGTATTCGAGAATGTTAAGCGTTCCTACCAGATTGTGTTCGGTGAGTTGCCTGGGACTGGAGCGCCCGTCAACGCCCGCAAGGACGCTCGGATTCGCAGCCGCATCGATCACCCAATCGCAGGCAGGTAATGCTTCGACATCACTCCGGAAGCGCAAATCTCCATGAACAAATCGAACGCCACGAGAGCGTAATTCGGTTCGATTCGTTTCCGATCCCGGCCGGAGCAAATTATCAACGCCTGCGATCTCGAGATTAGCGACACGCTCCGGGAGTAAAGCCGCCAGCCGGCTACCGACGAACCCGCAGACACCGGTGATGAGAAGCTTCATCCCCGAGCGGCGGCAACGACCTCACTTCGATGGCCGAGCCGTGTGTGCCAAGACTGCACGATTTCCTGAATGACGTCGCGCAGTCCCCGAGTAATCGTCCACTCCGGATAATGCTGCTTCATCTTTCGAAGATCGCTGTAGTAACAGATATGATCGCCGATCCGGTTCTGGTCCAGATACGTGTATTTCTGCGGCTGACCGGTGAACTCTTCGACCATACTGAAGGCTTCCAGGATAGAACAGGAGTTGTCCTTCCCGCCTCCGATGTTGTACACCTGCGCTACGCGAGGGGACCGACAAAACGCGACGATGAAATTCGCCACGTCTTCGGAGTGAATATTGTCGCGAACCTGTTTACCTTTATAGCCGAACACTTTGTATTCGCGCTCTTCGATGTTGCAACGCACCAGGTAGCTGAGGAACCCGTGCAACTCGACGCCCGAGTGATTCGGACCGGTAAGGCAGCCGCCACGAAGGCAGCAGGATGGCATGTTGAAGTACCGGCCATACTCCTGAACCATGACGTCGCCCGCAACTTTCGAAGCGCCGAAAATGGAATGCTTCGACTGATCGATGGAAAACGATTCCGGGATGCCATTTTCGAATGCCGGATCATCGTAGTCCCAGCGTGTTTCAAGTTCGCGTAGAGCAATGGTATTCGGAAGATCCCCGTAAACCTTGTTCGTGGACATATGCACGAAAGGAGCCTCGGGGCAGGCGCGGCGAGCGGCTTCGAGCAAATTTAACGTGCCAACGGCGTTCGTATCGAAGTCGTCGAACGGAATGGCGGCTGCGCGGTCGTGCGACGGCTGAGCTGCGGTATGGATGATGGCATCCGGCTTGATTTGCGCCACGAGGTTCAGAATGCCCGTGCGGTCGCGGATGTCGAGATTGTGATGAGAGTAGCCTCGAATGTTCGTCCGAAGACGGTTCAGAGACCAGCTTGTATCGCCCTCGGGTCCGAAGAAAACAGCTCGTTCATTGTTGTCGATACCAAAGATCCGAAACCCGTTGCGGGCCAAATGCAGGCTTACTTCGGACCCAATCAACCCACAGGAGCCGGTAATGAGCGCTTTCTTTTCCAAAAGGCTAGTTTAGCGTATGGGGGGTTAAGATGGGTGCGTAGCAAGAGGCAGGTTAGCGGGTATAGCACTCTATCTGTTCAATCGCCATTTGACGTGCGTACCAACGACATTGGTCTACATGCTGGATCCGCTCTTCGATAAACCGAAGAACTCCGCTAGCGACACTTTTCCAATCCGGGGGTTCATCATTGCTGTTGAGCTCGCTGCCCAACGGTAATTCGTGGATTTCAGAACCAGAAATCACACGTTCAACGGCCTCAAGCAGTTCTTTTGGATTGTGAAATCCCATCAAACGTCCCGGGCCGCGATAACGACCAGCGACCTCAGTCAACAATTCGGAGTGGCGCGCTATCACGATACATCCGTTACTGAGCCCTCGCAATACGGGGAATCCGAATCCTTCGTAAAAAGATGGGAAGATAACGACCATCGCCGACGCAAATAATGCATTCACATCGGGTTGACGAAGCTGCCCGCTTTCGAGGCACTCAACCGACGGACTTGCGTGCTTCTTTATTCCAAACGCCTTTATACGATTGTCCGGAAATTTCGCCGCCAATAAATCGGCCGTCGGGCCGACGTCTTTGTGATCGTAGTTATTGCCGACAATTAAAATATATCCGCTATCAGTTCTCACGCCCATGTTTGCCGCTTGGCATTTATAATCGCGGGGATTGAGCGATAAGTACGATACATATCCAGGTATATTTTGGGCCTGCGGAAACCGCACAAAAAAACGGTCACGTGTGTATCTCGAGATGTAGAGTATGCCGTCCGCATGGGAAGAAAGGAAATTCCATGCTGCGCTAAGTCCGGCAGGCGCAACAAACAAAATGTCCCATGCAATCGTATCGAGAATAGTATAGAAACAGAACAACGCTTTCCGGTGCAACTCAATCAACGAGTTAAGATCCCAAGGTTGAGACGGCCGCAGCACTGCAGTGAAGAATCGATCGCTTATTTCTTCTAATATTTCCCAATCGGGATAACGTTCAGGGAGGTTATGATGGTTTGCCGCGTCCCTAGCGACCCAAAGCGTAATTGACCAACTGCTATTGATCTGCCGTAAGCCGTCGCAAATTCCAAGTACC
>DAISJE010000470.1:0-4065 GCA_036821665.1 Bryobacteraceae bacterium
ATGGTGCGCGGCTCGAAATCGAAATGGATGAAAACCTTGCGCGCGGTATGTCTTTCGACCAGGCGCGCCAGGCTGCGCATCGCAAACTCGGAAATTCCACCCTCATTCGCGAGGAGATCTATCGCATGAACAGCGTCACATTCTTCGAGAGCGTCTGGCAGGATATTCGCTACGGACTGCGAACTCTTGCGAAGAGCCGCGGGTTCACGTTTGTCGTGATCGCGTCTCTTGCGCTCGGCATCGGAGCCAACACAGCCATCTTTAGCCTCATAAATGCAGCTCTGTTGAAAATGCTTCCGGTGAAAGATCCGGAGCAGCTTGTGCAGCTCAAAAGCGTAAGCCCGGCATCCAGACGAAACGAGAGGTTCTCCTATTCGGGCTTCAAAGAATTTCGCGCTCGCAACCATGTGTCCTCCGGTGTGTTCGCGTTTTTCGAATTGTTTTTTGACGTAAATATCGAAGTAAACGGTCAAGGCGGGGTTGCCAGAGGCCAGGTAGTTTCCGGGAATTATTTTTCTGCGCTTGGGATCAAACCTGCAATCGGCCGCATGATCTCACCGGCCGACGAAACAACAGTTGGACAAAGCCCGGTGGCTGTCATCAGCTACGACTACTGGCGAAGACGATTTGCGCTTGATCCCGCCGTCATTGGAAAAAAGATTGTCCTGAACAATTCGCCCTACACGATCATTGGAGTGACGCCGCCTGAATTTTTCGGGCTTCAGCCAGGCGAGAAGATCGATATCTCTGTACCCATCACGATGATCGGCCAAATGAATCCAGGGCTGGCGCAAATCGGCAAGCGCGACGACATACTGGCTGCGCCGTTTTATAACTGGCTCTATATCATGGCCCGGCTGAAGCCTGGCGTTACGTCCAAAGAGGCATCGGCAAATCTGGAACCGATATTCCGTCACAGTATGCGCGAAGCCGCTGAAAGCTTAAGCGGCACACCATACGATTCACCCGCAAATCGGCGCGGCCTTCTTCAGAGCAAACTTCAGCTAGATCCCGCAGGGGAAGGTCTCGCCGCACTGCGGCAACAGTTTTCAAAGCCTCTGTGGATCCTCATGGGTATAGTTGGTCTTCTGCTTCTCGTTACCTGCGCTAATGTAGCGAATCTGCTGCTTGCCCGCGCCAACGCTCGCCAGAAAGAGATTGCTGTGCGGCTTACGGTGGGAGCAGGACGGTGGCGCATAACTCGCCAGTTGCTCATCGAGAGCGTTCTGCTTGCCTTGGGCGGCGGCGCTCTTGGGTTGCTCCTTGCCTCTTGGGGCAGTAAGTCGCTCTTGACGCTGATGTCCCATTCCGGTTCGCCGATTACTTTGAGCGTTCAGCCGGATGCGCCCGTCCTCGGCTTTACGCTACTGGTTTCGCTATTTACGGCTCTTCTATTCGGCTTCGTCCCGGCATGGCGTGCGGCACGGCTAAATTCGGCATCGGCGCTGGTTGAGAGCATCCGAACCTCCGGCAAAGCCGGGACCCGGTCGAGGCTGGGCAAGGTCCTTATCGTTTCTCAGATGGCTTTGTCGTTTGTGTTGCTGATTGGAGCTGGGCTGCTTACACGTAGTCTCGAAAACCTGAAAAACTTTTATCCGGGGTTCAACAGAGAGAACACGCTACTGTTTACAATCCATCCGATGACCGTCGGTTACAACGACGCCCGCGCAGCTTTGCTTTTCAGCTTGGAACTCTGCCAATGAATACAACGAAGAAAGATTTGCTTGACAAAATCGATGCAATTCCCGGAGTCCGATCGGCGACGTTTTCGTTTTACAGTCCTCTAGGCGTGTTCGGCGGTACGACACCAAAGATCGAAGAGGCCACACAGCAATCCAGCAAAGAGATGAAGAGTGTGGGAATCGATGTAGTGGGGCCCAATTATTTCAAAACGCTGCAGACATTTTTGTTATTCGGAAGGGATTTTAGCGCCGCCGATCAAGCCGGGGCTCCGCGAGTTGCAATTATCAACGAGACGATGGCCCGCAATTACTTCGGCGCCACAAATCCGATCGGGCGGCATGTGAACGCGCCTGGATGGGATACAAACTGGTTTGAAATCGTCGGCGTAGTCCAGGATATGAAGAGTCACTCGCTTCGCGAGCAGAGCACGCCGATGCTCTATCTACCGCTCTATCAGGCGCCGGAAGGTCTCGCTACTTTTGAGGTCCGCACCGCGACGACTCCTTTCAGTGTGTCGAATGCAATAAGGCGCGCAATCAAGACGATTGACGGCCGCGTGCCGATGTACGACATAAAAACGCTCAATGAGCAAGTGGACGATTCGCTCGTTCAGGAGCGCCTCATCGCTTCGCTCTCAAGCCTGTTCGGCGTGCTGGCTTTGCTTCTGGCAGGTGTCGGTCTGTACGGCATCATGACCTACGCCATCAATCGCAGAACCGGCGAGATTGGAATCCGCATGGCGCTGGGC
This sequence comes from Bryobacteraceae bacterium, assembly GCA_036821665.1. Lineage (GTDB taxonomy): Bacteria > Acidobacteriota > Terriglobia > Bryobacterales > Bryobacteraceae > Bog-105. Next base: position 2,432 of record DAISJE010000470.1, read on the forward strand.
GCGACCAGCGGACAGATGGCCGGCATGGTTCTGCAGGAGACGGTGCTGCTGATACTAATCGGATTGGCAATCGGCGCGCCGGTCTCATTCGCTGCCGCACGTTTGATTCGCAGCGAGCTATACGGGCTGCAGCCCGGCGATCCGATCACAATTGCTATAGCCGGTATTTTCATGACAGCAATTGCGATATTTGCTGTGTACCTGCCTGCCAGGCGAGCGTCGCGGGTGGACCCGATGACCGCATTGCGGCACGAGTAAAACGAACTGGGCCCGTCGCCTATGGGACGTGCCTTCCTTTGCCAAACTAGGAGAGCCCTGTTATACTACTCCTAGAAAAGCTAGGAGGGTCCTATTTTGGCAAAAACCGCGGAGCTTCTGCCGGGTACTCTTGACATGTTGATCCTCAAGGCAGTCTCCTTGAAGCCGCTGCACGGATATGGAGTGTTGCTCCGCATTAAGCAGATCTCGGGGAAGGCTCTCGATATTCCGCAAGGATCGTTATATCCGGCGCTTTACCGGCTGGAACACCAAGGCCTGATCGCGGCTGAATGGGGCCAGAGCGAAAACAATCGCCGGGCGAAATATTACACGCTTACAAAAGCCGGGCAAAAGCGATTGCGCGAGGAAGCAGCCGGTTGGAAGCGGCTGGCGGCCGCGATTTCAGCGGCTTTGAATACGACTCCGGAAGAGGTGTGATGTGCTGAAACGGGCTCGCTCGGTATTCCGCGCGCTCAAGCGCCGCAGCGATTTCGAAGAGGCCATGAGCGAGGAGTTAAGGGACCACATTGAGCGGTACACGCGCGACCTGGTGCAGTCCGGCGTGAGCGCGGAAGAAGCGGCAAAGCGTGCTCGCATCGAGTTCGGCAATCTGAACAGCATTCAAGAAGAATGCCGCGAAGCACGCTGGCTGCATCCGTTTGATGAACTGGGCAGGCAAACACGGCATGCGGCACGGTTGCTGCGAAAAGCGCCAGGTTTCACGATAACCGCTCTTCTCACCTTGGGTGTTTGCCTGGGAGCAAACCTGACGATCTTCGCGGTGATCGATTCCGTCCTACTTCGCCCACTTCCCTTCCCACATGCAGACCGGCTAGTGACGATGTACAACAGCTACCCGAAGGCGGGCGTCGACCGCGACGGTTCTTCGATTGCAAATTACTACGAACGCCGCGGCGGCCGAATTCCGGCATTCAGCGGCATCGCATTGTATAGCTACGGCACATCGGTAGTTGGACCGGCCGGCGCGACGGAGCGCGAGCAGATTTCGCGTATTTCTCCAGATTTTTTCTCGACACTCGGAACCGGTCCGGTATTGGGGCGCGGCTTCACCGAAGCGGAAACTTCGCCTCAAACAGACAAGGTCGTCATTCTCACTGACGCATATTGGAGACATCATTTTAATGCCGACCCGAATGTGATCGGGAAGCAAATCCAGGTGGACGGCACACCCCGTATTGTGGTCGGTGTTCTGCCGCGCGGTTTTCGGTTCTTGTCATCAAAGGCGCAACTGTATTTGCCTTTCGCATCGAGTCTGGAGGACCGTAGCTCGAAAGAGCGACACTCCGGCGGCAATTCGAAACAATTGATTGCCCGATTGAGACCGGGTGCAACTCTTCAACAAGCCCAAACGCAAA
>DAISJE010000471.1:0-4057 GCA_036821665.1 Bryobacteraceae bacterium
TCATCGTGTCCGCCGCCGAGTCCGGCGCCGCGATGCCGGCCAACCGCATCGATTTCATCGATGAAGATAATGCAAGGGGCATTCTTTTTGCCTTGCTCAAATAGGTCGCGCACACGGCTTGCGCCAACACCTACAAACATCTCTACGAAATCCGAACCGGAGATCGAGAAGAACGGAACATTTGCTTCGCCTGCAATGGCGCGCGCCAGCAACGTCTTACCGGTTCCGGGAGGCCCTATCAGCAAAACGCCTTTGGGAATGCGGCCGCCGAGTTTCTGGAATTTTTGAGGTTCCCGCAGGAACTCGATGATCTCCTGCAATTCCTCTTTGGCTTCCTCTACCCCCGCGACGTCTTTAAAGGTGACTTTCTTTTGTTGTGAAGAATGCAGTCTGGCCCGGCTCTTTCCGAAACTGAGCGCCTTATTGCCGCCGCTCTGCATCTGGCGCATCATAAAGATCCAGAGGCCGAGCAGGATCAGCACAGGAACGGCGTTAAACAGAATACCGATCCAACTACTTCCGGTCGAGTCCTTCCAGGTATACTTGACCCCTTTTTCCTGCATCATCTTGTAGATATCTGGATAGTTCGGGGGAATCACCGTGTGAAACGGCTTCGAAACTCCGTTCTCGGCCATCGTGCCTTGCACATCGCTGCCAGTGATATTGGCGTCCTTAATTTTGCCTTCCTGCACGTAGTTCACAAAATCGGACACCGTCAGATTGGTAGGCGTTGGACCGCGGCCGGTCTTCACCGCCATGTACACCAGGACTACCGCGCAAATGATAACCACCCAAAAAACGGCGGTTTTTACGTTTGAACTCATGAATTTACCTTCCACTGGCAAATCTGCTGCCAGTCCCGGGAGTAAGCACCCGCGTCGACCCTCATATAGAAAGACGTTCTTTTTACTGCTTTCGATTCATGCACGGCTTCAGGCCTTAAAATCACTCAATGGAACGAAAGGAGACACGAACCACGCTGCGGCTATTTTCCGAGCGCTTGAACTTATGAGCACAGCCGAATTGACGCACCCATACGATCTCATTCTCAAACACGAGAACAGGCCAGTGGCGGCGCTGCCACAGCGGCACACGATATTCCTGGAAGAGCGATTTAATCTTCTCTGCTCCCTGATGTCCGGCGCGATGCAGTTGGTCTCCGGGCTCCCAATTCCGCACTGCTAGAGACCCCGGCTGGCCTGCGACGGCGATCTGGTGCCCGTCCAGATCTACAACTTCCGATAATTCTTGGTCTTCCTTGAAATTAACACAAATCCGTGGCTCCGAATTCAGCAATTGAATAGAAATAACTCCGGCGCTGAACGGCAACTCGCACGGTTTGCCGAACGAAAGATTAGAGTAGTAGCCCCGCTCCTCACCGCTTAGAGTTCCGGGTCTGCTTAGTAGAAGCTGATCAAAGGACCGAAGGGCATCCAATTCGGGCACTATTACCCGGTCGTGGCCATGCTTGTTACGGCCCAAGGCGAGAATGGCGTCCATGTGGCTCTTGTCAAGGCCGCGCAGGTCTCCTCGTATTTCAGAGGCCGCCCGCCGGATCACCCTCCGCTGGACGGCTAAGTGCAATCTTTTTAGCGATGGAACTGCGAGCAGCAGCCCCAAATGGGTTCGTTTCGTAATTTCGGCGTAGATCGGCTCAATCTGCTTCTCCCAGTAATCCTCTTCGGTTGCTGCCAGTTCGGCCGTTCCAGCCATCGCCAAGTCGACGTTTGGGTTAAAATGGCGCGCCAGTTCCGGCATGACCTTGTGCCGGATCCGGTTGCGTGCAAATCGCAAATCTGTGTTGGAGGAGTCTTCGCGCCACGAAAGGCCTTCCGCTTCGGCCCATTTCCGAACTTCCTCCCGGCTGCTGCGTAGTAAAGGACGGATAAGTCCTTCCCCTGTCTTTATTTGCATCCCGGCCAAACCCGTAAGACCGGTACCCCGGATCAGCCGAAACAGAACAGTCTCGGCTTGATCGTTTCTAGTGTGCCCCAGCGCGACTCGCTCGATTGCGTGTTTCTCATAAATGAGATTTAAGAAGAATTGCCGGCGTAGATTCCGAACCTCCTGCTCCAGATTCCCGGCGCGAGGGCGGGCGTGTTCAACAACAACTTGCAGCCCGAGTCTTTCCGCCACGGAGCGGACGAATTCTTCGTCGCCGTCCGATTCCCCTCCGCGCAGATGATGATTCACATGCAAAACAATCGGGTGAACCTGAAACTGCGCTGCAAGCCTGTGCAAGATGTGAAGGAGAACAACGGAATCGGCCCCGCCCGATACAGCCACGCCCACCCGGTCACCCGCGGAAAGCATGTTATAACGAGGGATGATTTCTGACACCCGATCGAGTAAGGTGTAGGCCAATATCGACATTCTAAGTCGCTATACGTCATTTATCCCTCCCCATGAATCTCAATCCTCCGCTGACTGAAGACAAGCTGTCTCAGCTTGCCGCCCGAATAAAGGTATTGCTAATGGATGTGGATGGTGTCCTTACGGATGGCCGCCTTTATTTGATTCCGGACAATCACGGGAACATGGTCGAGACCAAAGGGTTCGATTCGCAGGATGGCATAGCGTTGCGCTGGCTCCAGTGGTTCGATATCAAAACCGGCGTCATCAGCGGCCGCGAATCGCCCGCCACAGCTACTCGTGCAAGTCAGGTTGGCATGAGCTGGGTCTTCCAGGGTCACATTGAGAAGATCCCGTTGTTTGAGCAAGTGGTTGCCGAAGCCAAAGTCCAACCCTCCGAAATCGCCTACATCGGCGATGATCTGACCGATGTTGTGATTATGCGTCGCGCCGGCCTTTCTTTTGCGACTGCAAACGCTCGCGAAGAAGTCAAGCAATCGGCCATGGCGGTAACTTCTGCCAGTGGAGGCTCCGGCGCAGCCCGCGAAGTAATTGAAGTGCTTTTGAAAGCACGCGGGGTCTGGAAGGATCTGCTCAAAAAATATGAGGTTGAGCCTTGAACGATCCGGCCACCGGCCGCCTCGGCCTCGTGTTGATTACCGTGAGCGGGCCGGGCGTACTGCATCAACTGACCGGTGTCATTGCGCGTCATCAGGGCGATATCCGATCTATCTCGATCATTGAAGAACAGGCGAGCGAAGCCCGCGTCTATCTCGAACTCGATCTGCCCGGCTCTACCGAATCTCTTGTAAACGAGCTCGAAGGCCTGAACGTGATTCGTTCAGTTAGTCCCGTCCAGTCTTTGCAGAAGATTTACGGCAAGCGCATCATCATTATCGGTGGCGGCGCGCAAGTCGGACAGGTTGCGTTGGGAGCCATTTCGGAAGCGGACCGCCACAACATCCGGGGCGAGCACATCTCGGTCGATACGATTCCGCTCGTCGGAGAGCAAACCCTGGCCGATGCAGTACGGGCAGTCCGGCGCCTCCCCCGCGTGCGCGCGTTAGTCCTGGCGGGCTCACTCATGGGAGGTCAAATTGAAACGGCTGTTAAGGAAGTGCGCAGCGAAGGGCTGCTGGTAATCAGCTTAAACATGGCAGGAAGTGTTCCGGATGCTTCCGATCTGGTGGTAACGGACCCGATTCAGGCAGGAGTGATGGCGGTGATGGCCGTAGCCGACACCGCCAAATTCACCATTGAACGATTACACCGGCGAGTGTTTTAGCTTGGCTGAGCGGGCTGAAATCATTTACTTTTTTTCCAAAGGCCGAGAGCTTCGTGGGGGGCAGGGCCGTGCCCTGCGCCGGGCGCGTCGCCCGGCTCTTCGGCGATCAAGGGCCGGTAAGCCGATATTTGCATAGATGCCGATGACTGGTTCTGCTGTAAGAGAGCTTTCCGCGTCGAAGGATCCGACATGGGTAGCCGCCGCATCTTTCGAAGAAACAGTTCAGATCTGGGATGTCGAGTCACTGGCAAGAATCAGTGAATTTTCGACCGTTTTCTGCTTCGGAGCAAGGAACCTGGTATTCGCGCCTTCAGCCCGGATGGTTGTCGCCGGTTTATCGACAGCTCACGGCAAAGTGGCTGCTTATGAAGTACCCAGTGGCGCGATGCTCTGGAAACGAAGGATCGTCTACCCCAGCTT
>DAISJE010000472.1:0-4050 GCA_036821665.1 Bryobacteraceae bacterium
ACCTTGTGCATGGATGGAGTGCCGATCAAATCTGGATGTTCTGGATTCTGAAGGAGTAAGGGAGATATTAGCGCCGGCAGCGCCAAATTGCCATCATCCTATGGGTTGAAATTGTCCTCCGCCCGTGGATTGAATTCATAGCTGGGCGAAAGAGACCTGGACTCCTCCCCTTGTGTTCACAGGGAGGATGTGGGATACTTCCCTAGGAATCACAGGGAAGGCGCATGGATAAAACGCAGCTTGAACTCGTTCGTGGAACACTGGATGTTCTGATTCTTAAATCTTTGGTTTGGGGACCGCTACACGGCTACGCAATTACGAATCTCATTCGCCGTCAAACCGACGATGCCCTGCTAGTCGAAGAGGGCACGTTATACCCTGCCCTGTGGCGTCTCGAGAGCAAGGGCCTCGTCGAAGCCGAGTGGGGCCTCTCGGAGAACAATCGCAAGGCCAAATTTTACCGGCTGACTTCCGAGGGCCGCCGCCATCTGCGTCAGGAAACCAAAATCTGGGAAGCCTATGCCGAAGCGGTTAGTAAGGTTCTGGGTGCAACGCAACCGCCCCTCGTCGAGGAAAAGTAATGGCGCAGATTCCGTTGTGGCGCCGGTATGCGCGTCTCTTTGGTCCGGATGCGAAACGCGATGTTGACGATGAACTGCAATTTCACTTGCAGGCCAAGGTGGACGATTTGCTGCAGTGCGGCTGGGAACCGGATGCGGCGCGCCGCGAAGCAGAGCGGCAATTCGGCGATCTGAAAGCCGTACGGCGGGAGGGTGAGCGGCTGGGCAACGAACGGCAGCAAAAAACTCAACGTAGGGATCACTGGGACGAATTCGTTCAAGACCTTCGTTATGCGTTTCGGACTCTTCGTAGGGATCGCGGATTTACCATCATTGCGGTATTGATTCTTGCGCTTGGCATTGCCGCGAACACGGCGGTTTTTAGCGTCGTGAACACAGTTTTGCTGCGGCCGCTTCCTTTCCGCAATCCGCAGCAGCTTACGTGGCTTGAGACGAATGAAGGCAAAGGCAGCCTTTCCGCCGTAACATATACGGTCGCCGCTTTTGAAGAATTTCAACGTCACAACCGTTCGTTTCAGCAAGTAACCGCCTACCAAACTTTCTATAACTCAATTCAATACAAGCTGACAGGCTATGGAAATCCCCTGCCGGTCTTCGGCGTTCAGGTAGCCGGCAATTTTTTTCAGACGTTAGGCGTCCAGCCCGCCCTCGGTCGCCTCTTCTCGCATGATGAATGCCAGAAGGGAGGAAGGCCCGTCGCGCTGTTGAGCTATCCATTCTGGCAAAGCCAGTTCGCAGGAAACCCGGGCATTCTCGGGCAAGCCATTACGATCAACCAGCAACCCGTAACGGTTATCGGCGTGATGCCCGATACCTTTGACTTCGGTTCGGTCTTTTCTCCGGGCCTGAAAGTAGATTTCTTTGTTCCGGCAATTATGGATTTCTGGCGCACGTGGGGAGATACTCTTGCGCTCGTCGGACGCCTTAAGCCCGGGGTGACGATCGCTCAAGCCCAAGCGGAATCGAATATCCTTTTTCCACAGCTTAGAGCCGCACACCCGGATTGGTGGGAAGACTACAAAGCAACAATCACAAGCTTAAAGGACCACGTCAGCGGCAAACTGCGCCGTTCCTTGATTGTTTTATGGTGCGCCGTAGGCCTGATTCTGCTGATCGTTTGCATCAACCTGTCAAACTTGATGCTGGCTCGCGCGGCGGCGCGCAGCAAAGAGTTTGCAATGCGCAGCGCTCTGGGAGCGGGGCGCGGCAGGCTCCTTCGCCAACTGTTGACTGAGAGTCTGGTGTTGTCCATCGCCGGCGCATTGCTTGGACTTTCCCTCGCCTTTGCGGCGGTTACTTATTTTGCTCATCAAGGCTCCATCGCGTTGCCTTTACTCTCTCAAGCACGCCTCGATAGCGCCGCTCTGGGTTGGACACTTCTCATTACGATAGCCGCAACCGTTCTCTTCGGCTTCGCTCCCGGACTTCGGATCTCCGCCGGCAATTTGCAAGACACTCTTAAGGACTCGGGCCACGGTATGAGCACGAGCCGGAAGCACGAACGTCTCCGCGCAGCGCTGGTGATCTCGGAGGTGACGCTGGCCTGCGTGTTGCTCGCGGGCGCCGGTTTACTGCTGCGTAGCTTTCTGCACGTGCTGGACACCGACCTGGGTTTTCAGCCAGCCCAAGCCGCCGCTATCAAGATCGACTACAACGATCACGACGATGCAGCGAAACGCGGCGCGATATTTGAAGAAATCCTGCGTCGCGTGACGGCTCTTCCCGGAATTGAATCGGCCGGTATTGCCGACATGCTTCCACTGGATCGGAATCGAAGCTGGGGATTCCAGGCGAAAGGAAGACTCTACCGCCCTGGCGAGCTTGGCGGGACCCTTGTCTATGTCATTACGCCCGGCTATCTCCGAACGATGGGCATACAATTACGCGAAGGCCGCGATTTTAGCTGGCACGACACTCCCAAGAGTGAACCTGTTGTCATCATTAACCAGGCCGCGGCTAAGTATCACTGGCCGGGTCAGGATCCGGTTGGACGGCTTGCAGTGCTAGCGGGACGCGACACCCGCGTCGTCGGCATTGTCTCGAACGTTCGCGAGAGCAGTGTCGAGGAGGCTTCCAATCCGGAGATGTACGTACCTATAACTCAAAATGGCCCCGAGGGCGCGGAGCTGGTCGTACGCTCCCGGCTTCCTCTTGAAGCGCTGCAATCCAGCGTGATGCGCACGCTGCGCTCTATGAACCCTGGGCAGCCGAGCACCACCTTCCGGCCCATTCAGGACATCGTGGACCACGCTATTTCGCCGCGGCGATTCTTCGTGGTGCTGGTCGCTAGCTTTGCAGGACTGGGCCTTTTGCTTGCATCACTCGGAATTTACGGCGTAATGTCATATTCGGTCACCAGGCGCAAACAGGAAATCGGAATCCGCATGGCTTTGGGTGCGACTGGCCCACGCGTACAACTCGGCGTATTAGCAGACGCGCTCCGCATGGCATTCATTGGTGTTGCGCTTGGGACTGTAGGATCACTCATTGCGGCAAAGTGGATCGCATCGCTCCTGTACGGAACCAAACCGCGAGATCCGGCAACCTTTGCGGCCATCGTTTTGTTACTCACGCTAGTTGCGCTGGTCGCAAGCTATATTCCCGCGCGACGGGCCTCACATCTCGACCCGATGATTGCGCTTCGGGATAACTGAACTATTTCACAAGTTCGAGAATGCCGAAAGCCTCAGGCACATGAAAGCTTGGCTTGTGAGTTGGCTGCCAGGCTATTGCGGCATGCTGCGATTTCGGCCCCTGTGACCGGTAGAGGTTCAAACGCAGCGTATTGCCCGCGCGAGCCGGGCGGGTGTCAATCGCCTTATATGGAATTCGCATGCAGGCGTACCAGATCTTTTGGCCTGCATCGATCCGGGCCGCCACGGTAAATCCCGAATTCCAAGTCCAGCCGCCCTCGTGATGAGGTTTCGTCAGATCGATATCGAGGTCAACCCACTCGCCTTGCGGAGAAACTTCAAACTCCTTATAGCGGCGAATATTCTGGAAGTCGGAGCCGATGAACGCCTCCGCGACATCCCACTCCCATAGCTGATTCGTCTCAACATCGGTTCGCGGATCAGGTTTCAGATTCAGATGCTCATAAGGGCAGATGAAGAGGAAGTAGAGGTTGTTGGCGGTCCAACGAGACCGTATCTCAGTTCGGTGTCCCGGAACAATTTTCCCGAATGAATCCTTGTCCGCGAAGACGGCGGGTGCGGAGCGCCAGAAATCGGAGTTGGGATCGGTTTCAGGAGCAACGTCTGCGGTTGCGCGTTTACTTTGCATCGTGTGTCCCGGCTCGGAGCCGAATATGGCGGCCACAGCGAAAATGGCGAGCATACAAAATTTTGGGATCATTCGAAATCAGTCCGCAATCTTATCTGTTATCGACGCGAAAGTATCCTTCTTGATTTGCGCTGCGGCCCACTGCATCGCATCATAGAAAGCCTTCTTTGCCTCAGGCTTCGAGAGC
>DAISJE010000473.1:0-4024 GCA_036821665.1 Bryobacteraceae bacterium
CCCAAGCGAAACAGTGAGCTTTTTAGACATCTGCCAGCGGTCCTGCACGAACCAGCCGAACTGCCATTCGCGGCCTGTCATCAGGATGTACTGCTCGCCTTTTTGCGTGTTGTCGGAAAGGCCGAGGAGGAACTGCGCGTATTGATTAAATTGATTGTTTGCGGTCGCGTTTCCGTTGCCTAGATTGTTTGTTGTTAGCGATCCGCCGAAATCGAAGTAGCCGCGCGGTCCGCCGTTGCTTAACTCGGGCTGCCAATGGTTCAAATGATGCCGAACCATATCGAAGCCGAAGCGGATCTCGTGAGCGCCCTTTGTCCAGGCCAGCGAATGATTCGTCGTGTACGTTTCGTCTGTCCGGTACAACGGCATCCAGTTCGGCACGCCGGTCCCTGTATAGGATGCCCAGTTTACGTTCGGGAATCCGCTATCGCGTATATCGCTACCGTTCAGACCCGGAATACCCAGAGTGCTTGAATAATCCTTTCCGAAATCCGTTCCCAGAACGGTCTGGTTCATTCGCTGATAGCCGACGTTACCATCCAGGACCACTGTGGGCGAAAACACGTAGGTATGGCCAATAGAGGCGACCTGGACGCTGGTACGCCCTGCGCCTGGATCGGAGCCGGGAGCCGGACCACCGGCCGCGCCGAAGATGCCAACTCCGCCCGATGTAGCAAACATGTTGTCGTACTTCACAAAAATCGTATGCTTGTCGGTCCGGTTCCAGTTGACCTTCGCATCATATTGGAAGCGATTGATCGCCGGGCTGGATGCCGCCGCGTAGTTGTTGACCACGCCCGGAAGGTTCGGCAGGGGTAGATAGCTTTGAATTGCTAATGCCTGGGGTGTTATTCTGCTCGCCGGAATTATATTGTTGTTAAACTGCGTACGGCCGGTACCATCCGCATTGCCCGTCGCCGGATCGTAAAGAGCGGTATTGTACGCCGAGAAGTTACCTGCCCTCTGGTCTGCTGTGGGAACAGTGAAAAGGCCGTTCGCGCTGGTCTTCTGGGTTGTACCGTCGAAGCTCACGAAGTAAAAGAGCTTGTCCTTTTTGAAAGGTCCACCAATGGTCGCGCCGTAATTGTTGTAAATGCCCACCGGCTTGTCGGTGCCCGGCTGCAGAAAGAAGTTCCTGGCATTCAAATGCTGGTCGTTGTGAAAGATGAATGCGCTGCCGTGTATGTTGTTCGTTCCGGATTTCGTGACGAGCGTGATGGACGATGCGCCGGCAAGCCCCTGGTCCGCGTCCGCTGCGCTGGTTGTGACGTTCACGACATCGACGGTCTCGGCAGGCGCTACATAACCGGTATATTGCGGCAGCCAGACGTTGATACTTTCCGCGCCATCAATTTTGGTGATGTTGGTCTGGCCGGCCGCGCCGTTCACATGCGTATTCAAAGGCTCTGCAGGAACATCGGTATTGGAGTTATAGAACGTCGATGGAGTCGTACCCGGCGACAAATTGATTAGCGTCTGGTAATTCCGATTACCGCCGAGAGGCAATGTTGTGATCGCTCGCGAGTTGATCTCTGTGTGCGTATCGGCTTTGTCGGTCTGCAACTGAACAGCTTCAGCCGAAACGTTTACCTGCTCCGTGGCCTGACCGACTTCAAGACGCACATCGGCGCGTTGAATAGTGTTGGGCGTGATTACGATGCCCGACCGATCAATGGTCCGAAATCCCTTGGCAACTACTTTCAGACTATATGTGCCGGGCAAAAGATTCGTGAGGTTATACCGCCCACTCGCATCGGTTGTATCGCTTCGTGTCTGACCGGTACCGGCATCGGTGGCCGTGACCTCAGCATTCGGCACGACGGCGCCGCTGGGGTCGGTGGCGGTGCCGACCATGGAGCCGTACAAGACCTGGCAATCGATTCGCGATTGCAGACCCAACATCAAAGCAAAACTGCACGCAGCAATTCCAAGCCTGCGAGCAAATTTAAACGTCTTGCCCACCCTAAGAGCACACATACGTCTCCCTCGTTATAGATGATCGTTAAAGACAACAATCCGGGTGGCTAGAAAGGCGAGGGCACGACACGTGCAGAAACACAGCGACTCCTAACCGCCTCGGAATAAAACCCACTGAACTTGAGGTGATGGTACAGCGGAGGCATTAGGAATTGCAAGACTTTGGCTGTAGATATTTCTAAATGGCCGATAAATTTCTGTGGATTGCTGCGCGTTTAGCGCAGAATTAGTGCTTACATGCTAGAGGTAGGATGCTCCCGAGCGCACCCTACCGATGAAGCTTCCGTTTTACAAACTACGCTTACCATTGCAGGCGGAGAGCAAACCGGATGTTCCGCTCACCATATGAGCTGTTGATCACCATAAAGTTGCCCGATGTCACGCTGCCGCTAGCGACGCCATTGAAATGCGACGTGTTCGGCAGGTTGTAAAACTCGGTGCGGAACTGGAGCTGCGTTCTCTCTTTGATTGGAAATATCCGCATGATGGTCATGTCCGTATTCCAAACGCCTGGATTTCGCAGAATGTTCCGCCCGCTACTGCCGAATCGCACACCGGTAACGGGCGCGAACGCAGACGGATTATAGTAATGATTTCCGGTGCCCACCTCGCCGAGAAACTCTACCGGTCCGACCTGATCGGCAGTTTGTGTATTGTTCGGCGCGTTCAAGGAACCGCCGGGCGCAGTCACGGTGAATGGTGTCCCTGTATACATGGCCTCGATGCCGCTGAACTGCCAGCCGCCCAGAACCTGTGCTATCAGGCCGGAGTTCAAATACGATTTGCCTTTTCCGAACGGCAATTCATAGACCCAGCCGATCTGTAGGACGTGTGTGCGGTCGAATCCGGCCGTTGCACGGTTGCGCTGGAAAACCGGAGCCCAGTTCCAGCCTACGCTAGCCCAGCCATCATCGTCGGTATAGTCAATCGCGTGAGACCAGGTGTATGCGCCTTTGATCATCAGCCCCTTAGAGAATTGGCGCGTAACCGCCACCTGCAGCGAATTGTATTCCGAACTTAAATAGCCATCCCACATATTGGTTGGCTGGTTGCGGAAGTCATGCGCTGCGTCATTGTATGGCAACCCCGCCGTTCCCGAACCGGGGAAGCCGGCATTGATGTCGCGATCGGCGAGCAGGTGGACCGAATGGGTACCGACATAAGCGACGGATGTAACCAGATCGAGCGGCAGCTTGCGCTCAATCGTGAAGTTCCAGGACTGCTCATAACCGCGGTGGAGTTCACCGGCCCACGGAGCGCGCTCGCTCACATTGCCGGGGAGCGGAACGATGCCGGTGGACAGGTCAGGCCCATTGAACGGCGGGATGCCGTTGGACACTACGCTCGCCGGGTTGTAACTGTTGGGCGGCGCCATGGCGAAATTGATGGTGAGCGGATAGAAACCGCGCAGCGGACGCGAGAAAGGAATCGGATCGTAGTTGATGCCGTAGCCGGCTCGAATCACGGTGTTTTCGTTCAGCCGGTAAGCGATCCCGACACGCGGTGCAAACAGCTTATGGCTTACCGTGATGCCTGCATCCATCGGCACATTGCCGCGTCCGCCCATGTAGACGTTGTTGCTGACTGGATCGTAGCTTTCGATGCCCTTTCCGCAGCAGCGCGTCATGAGCGGGTACCATTCATAGCGCAAACCAAGTGTCAACGTGAAATTGCGCGAAACCTGCCACCGGTCTTCTGCAAACCAACCGAACTGCCACTCGCGGCCGGTCATGAGAATATACTGCAAACCCTTTTCGGTGTCGTCTGAGAGGCCCATCAAAAACTGCGCATAGGCGTTGTATTGATTCGCCGCGGGTCCACCCTTCGTGGTTGTAATATTTCCGCCGAAATCGAAGTAACCGCGCGGACCGCCAACGCTCAGCTCCGGCTGCCAGTGATTCAGATGATGGCGCACCAGGTCGAAGCCGAGCGTGTGGGCGAGCGGCACGAACACCGGGAAGGTCAGCAGCATCATCGACAACTGGTCCATGAACATGCCGAGGAACAGCAGGAGGGCGACCATGATGAGCAGCAGGCCGATCGTCAG
>DAISJE010000474.1:0-4024 GCA_036821665.1 Bryobacteraceae bacterium
TTTTTTGTCTTTGTTGGTGGATGGAGAAACTCCCTGGGACTTTGAAAAACGGGGGACAGTGCGCAGCCAGAGCAGAGCCGGCGGATTCTATTGCACTCGCAAACCTGTACTTCCGTACATACATGTTGTCGAGCGAGGACGATGGTTCCGCTCGGCGGCGCGGCGCTTCCGAGCAGAAAACATCGGATGCAACTTCGATGCGCGAGGAGTAATTCCTGCCTCGGCGTCGGCAAAGAAAACCGTGCACAGCATGATGCGATACGTCGCGAACCGAACTAGCGGCTTGAAGTTGCGAGCGCAGCGAGGAGAGTCGTCTTGCCAAGAATTGCATTCCTGACAAACTGCATTCCTCCTTATCACAAGCCGGTGCTCGATGTGCTCGCCAATCGCTACGGCCGTGAGAATTTCCGCGTCCTGCTTTCAACGCCGATGGAATCGAACCGGTCCTGGGAGCTGGAATGGGACGATCTCGATGTCGTTGTTCAAAAGACGGTCACGTTGAAGGGCCGCTGGAGGCATCCGCGGTTCCGCGAATCGACTCAGGTTCATTTTCCGCTTGATACTCTCTCGCAGCTGCGCAGGTTTTCGCCGGATGTTGTGATCTCGACGGAAATGGGGTTGCGGAGTCTGTCAGCGGTCGCATTTACAAAACTGTGCCGCGGCAGCCGGGCGATTCTATGGACCGAAGTAAATGAATTAACCGAGCATGGACGAGGCGTGGCTCGCAAAATTCTGCGCAAGTTGCTCGTCAGGCACGCTCACGCATTTTTGGCGCTGGGCGATGGCGGTGTGCGATACATCGAATCCTTGGGCGCCCCAGTTCAAAGAATATTCAAACTCGCATACACGACAGATGTGAGCCGCTTTGGTGAAGAAAGCCGTCAGCCGTCAGCCATCAGTTGTCAGCGATCAGACATCAGCCATCAGCCATCAGCTATCAGCGATCAGCCGTCAGCGATCAGCGATCAGCCGTCAGCGATGGAGAAGCGGCTGCTGTACGTGGGTCAGCTAATTGAGCGCAAAGGGATGTTGCCCTTTACATCAGCACTGAATGATTGGGCTGAAAGCAATCCTGATCGAGATATCGAACTTGTCTTCGCAGGCAGCGGACCACTTGAAGCGGCATTGCGTGCCCGAAAGCTTCCCCCTAATCTCCGTTTCGAATTTCTCGGAGATGTTTCGTATCAGGATCTCCCGCACATCTATGCGAGAGCCCGAATACTCGTATTCCCGACTCTTGCCGATACCTGGGGCGTGGTCGTGAATGAGGCAATGGCCGCCGGATTACCTATACTCGGAAGCGTCAACAGTCAGGCGGTACAAGAACTCGTAACCGACGGCCGGACCGGATGGACCTTTCGCGCGGAGCAGCCGGAGGAGATGTATCAGGCCATTCACCGCTGCCTCACGACCCCAGGGGAAACGCTCCAGGCCATGGGGAGTGCCGCACGCTGTACTGCTTTGGAACTAACGCCCGCGCGCGTTGCGAACATGATCCATGCCGCAATCGAATTTTGCCTTAGCGATGTAAACCGGGGAAATACGATCGCACAGGAAGTTTGCTTGCCACCGGTTTAATCATGACCCTCGCGCTCATTCTTTACGGGGTGCTATTCGCAGTCGTGCTACTGGCTCCTTTACGTTGGAGCCTGGTGGCCTATCTTTTACTTTCCACGATCGATTTAGGTAGCATGAATTCCAGTATCGGCCTATTGAACACCGCAAAGGCAATTCTGCTGCCGGTATTTCTGCTATGGCGGCTTAGAAACTATGCCGGGCACGCGCCGCCAATAGTCGCACCGATTGCGTGGGGATTACTCACTACCTACGCCGCCATCGCGGCATGTTGGTCTTTCTATCCAATGTTCGCGATCAAGTTAGTCGGTCATATGATCGGCTCCTTCGTTATTTGCCTGATGTTTCTGCGGGCTACCAAAGGGCGCTATCTCACCCCTTCTGTTGTGTTGCCCGTTACGATTGGCGCTTTAGTTCTCGCTTTGCTGCGCTCCTTATTTGCTCCGTCCTTCCAAGGCGAACCGGAACGATTCAAGTCCTTTTCCAGCGCGCAATCATTCGCAGCATTTTTGGTCGCTCTGTATTGCGTTGCGCTCTGCTCAAAATCTCTGCGACCTGCTCTCCGGCTTCCCCTGTGTGCCGCCCTCGCCGCGGCGGTCATTCTTGACGGCAGCAGGCTCTGGATGTTGGGCCTTGTGCTCAGTACGATAGTCGCTCTGCTCGTCTCTAACGCAGCTACATGGATGAAGGTCTGCGTTGCAGGGTTGTCGTTAGTCGTGCTGGCGCTTGGGATTGCTGAAGGCGATCTGGTGCTTGGATTGGTTGCCCGTGAAGCGCCATCGAACCGTATTGCCGCCGCTATAATCGCCGGCTACCGTGGAGACTCGAAGTCCTTTGGCTTGGGGACCTATCGGTTTCGCAGAGAGCTTGACTTTCGAGCGCTCGATGCGATTAGTAACTCCGACGCAATAAAGCTGACCTTCGGACACGGAACAAGCAACAGCGCGCTACTTGCCGGTGGACTTGCAAAAAACCCGGACCCCAACAGAATCATGCATGACGAATGGCTGCGCGTGCTTTATGAATGGGGCCTGGTCGGGACCGTTTTATGGCTCATGTTTTTAGGCTCAATCACCGCCTATGCAATTCAGGGAGTCAAGCAGCCTAAAGGATGGGGCTCGAAGCCCCTTCTCATCTATTTTCCGGCGTTTGCTCTCGGCCTCGCCGGCGAGAACATCATCGCAGGCGCAGGTAACGATGTAAGCATTGGCTTTCTCCTGGTAATCGCATTCGCCAGCACATCACATCGGCTTTCATTTCAGCTAAAGAACAGGACGCCGGTTCCTCTCAGGGCGCACGCGGCGGCATGAAGATTCTTCAGGTCCACAATTTTTACCGGGAACCTGGCGGCGAGGACCGGGTATTTGCGTCCGAACGCGACTTGCTCAAGCGTTACGGACATGAAGTCGCATCCTATACGGCTAGTAACGACTCACTCGATCATATCTCGCGCATAGCCGCAGGACTTCGTACGATCTGGAATCAAGAGACCTATACGGAAGTTCGGGCTCTACTTCGGCAAGAACGTCCCGACTTAGTGCATGCGCACAACACATACCCGCTTATTTCGCCCGCATTCCACTACGCCGCGACCGCCGAACGCATTCCCGTGGTGCAGACGCTGCATAATTATCGCCTGATATGCGCGGGCGCGACGCTGTATCGGGATGGACGTGTTTGTGAGGATTGCCTGCATTCCTTCGTGCCTTTGCCGGCTATCAAACATGCCTGTTACCGCCATAGTCGTTTGGCTAGTGCGGTTACAGGAACGATGATACTCGCTCACCGCACAGCCGGCACATGGCAGAAAAGAATACACACTTTTATCGCGCTTACGAACTTTTCGAAACAGAAGCTCATGGCGGGTGGTCTGCCCGGCCCGCGAATCACCATTAAGCCGAATTTTCTTTCAACGGATCCAGGTGCGGGTGATGGTGATGGCGGCTATGCATTCTTCGCCGGACGCCTCGTAAAAGAGAAAGGTATACGCACCCTTCTGAATGCCTGGAAAGAACTCATCGGAATTCCGTTAAAAATAGCAGGCGATGGGCCCTTGAGAAGTTTTGTCGAAGAGCAAGTACGCACATTACCGCATGTCGAGTATTTGGGCAGGTGCGAGCCCCGCTCTGTCATTGAGTTGCTGAAACGAGCGCAATTTTTGGTCTTTCCGTCCGAATGGTACGAAGGCTTGCCGATGATTGTCGTCGAATCGTTTGCGTGTGGTACGCCCGTGATCGCGTCCAAACTGGGATCGATGGTCGAGTTAATAGAAGATGGCGTAAACGGACGCTTATTCGAAGCGGGGAGCGCTGAAAGCCTGATCAGCCATGCACGGTTGATGTTTCGAACAAGCCGGGCTATGCGAGTCTCAGCGCGCGCATGTTACGAGCACAGTTACACAGCGGAGCGCAATTATGAACTGCTTATGAATATTTACCGTAATGCGAGG
>DAISJE010000475.1:0-3997 GCA_036821665.1 Bryobacteraceae bacterium
TAATCGTCCAATACCGGCTCGAGTCGCTCCTCGCGCTGTGGCTTAAGATCGCTATGCCGCATTAAAGTACGAGCGCAGGTGTTCCAGCGCAAGATCGCATCATCGTTCCCGGCAGGCCGAAGCGCTTCAGCTTTCTCGTACCAATTCATGGCGTCGACGAACTCCTCGTAGATCCGGAAACGCCCGCTGGGCAGCGGCTGGCGCATGCGCACTCGGGCGGAGCGCTCGCAGATGATTCCAGCATAGTAAGCGCGCTCATATTCGCCTGGTATCCGGCTCAGGACCTCTCTCGCGCGCGCGGGCGTTGATTCTGTTCCAAACTGGTCGGTCAGGGAGAGCAGCAGCGTGATGAGCGCGGGTTGATTTGCCGGGTCGATACGGAGGATGTCCAGGCAGATGCTCTCGGCTTGAGAAGGTTCTTCGATGAGGCGATAGCGCTCGGCTTTCGCGAGAGCTTCGGGAATGGCCTCTCGCGAAAGAGATTTCAATTCGAATTCCATGCTGTCCTCCTGTTATTTTTTGAAGATGCGAAAGAGCCTTTGCAGCGGATCGAAATGCTCGTCCACGACACGCTCCTTCAGCGGGATGATGGCATTGTCCGTGATGGTGATGCCTTCGGGGCAAACTTTCGTACAGCATTTCGTGATGTTGCAGTATCCAATGCCGTGCTGGCGAAACAGATCGCCGGTACGATGTTCGTTGTCCAACGGATGCATTTCTAACGCGGCTGTATAGACGAGAAATCGCGGACCGATGAACTGATTCTGAAGACCGTGCTCGCGCAGGACGTGGCAAACGTCTTGGCACAAGTAGCATTCAATGCACTTGCGAAACTCCTGAACACGATCGACGTCCGCTTGAGCCATACGCCAGGCGCCATCCGCGGCATCGGGCGGCCGCGGTGTGAATTTCCGGATGGTCTGCTTTACGCGATAATTCCAGGAAACATCCGTCACCAGGTCTTTTATGGATGGAAAAGTCTTCATCGGCTGAATCGTGACCGGCCGGTCCAGCGGAAGAGCGTTCAGGCGCGTCATGCACATCAGCCGCGGATTGCCATTAATCTCGGCCGAACAGGAGCCGCACTTCCCTGCTTTGCAATTCCAGCGGACGGCCAGATCGTTGGCCTGTTCGGCCTGAATACGATGCACTGCGTCCAGCACAACCATCCCCGGGGAGATCTCGGTCGTGTACGCCTGGAGATCGCCTTCGCCGTTTCTGCCTCGCCAAATATGGAAGGTTGCGGTGGACATCGTATGGCCCTTTCCTGGTTATTTCATTTCTGCGATTATCTGTTGAAGCCCGGCGGGCATTTCGGGCAGCGGTTCCCGGCTTACTTCCATTTGACCTGAATTCACGCGACGCACGGCAATCGTGCAGCGTCCGTTTTTTTCGTCCTTGGAGGGATAGTCTTCGCGGAATTGCGCGCCGCGGCTCTCCTTGCGCTCAATAGCCGCTCGCGTGATCATTTCCGAAACGGTCAGCAGATTTTGCAGATCGAGCGCCGTATGCCAGCCGCCGTTGTATTCGCGGTTTCCGGTAACGGCAACCCGGTCCGCTCGTTGTTCCAACTCGCGCAGCCGTACCAGCGCTTCCTGCATCTCTTCTTCGCGCCGTACGATGCCGACGAGATCCTGCATCAGTTCCTGTAAGTCATGCTGCACTTGATATGGGTTCTCGCCAGTGCGCTCGAACGGTGCCAGCGCACGCTGGGCGCTCGCTTCAACCTCGTGCAGATCGACGGTTACCGCTCCATTTTCCTTAGCAAAACAGGCAGCATGCTCGCCCGCACGTTTTCCGAATACCAGAAGATCCGATAGTGAATTACCGCCCAGCCGGTTTGCTCCATGAAGGCCGCCGGCGCATTCACCTGCTGCGAACAGTCCGGGCATCTCGGACATTTGGGTATCCGCATCTACCCGAATGCCTCCCATCACGTAGTGAGTGGTTGGGCCAACCTCCATCGGCTCTTCTGTAATGTCGATATCGGCCAGTTGCTTGAACTGGTGATACATGCTGGGCAGCTTCTTTTTTATGTGTTCTGCGCCATTTGGGAGGCGGCTCTTGATCCAGGCGATGTCCAGAAAAACGCCTCCATGCGGACTTCCGCGCCCTTCCCGAACTTCCCTGACAATACAGCGCGCCACGTGATCCCGCGTCAGCAGCTCCGGCGGACGCCGCGCGTTGCGGTCACCCTGCGTATAGCGCCAACCTTCCTCTTCGTTATCCGCAGTCTGTGCCCGGTAGTTTTCGGGAATCTCGTCGAACAGGAAGCGGCGACCGTCTTTGTTCTTCAGCACGCCGCCTTCACCGCGTACGCCTTCCGTTACAAGAATGCCGCGCACGCTGGGCGGCCAGATCATCCCCGTAGGATGGAACTGCACAAATTCCATATCGATCAGCGATGCTCCCGCCGCGTACGCCAAAGCATGACCGTCGCCCGTGTATTCCCAGCTATTGCTCGTAATCTTGTAAGCGCGGCCGATTCCTCCGGTGGCGACGACCACAGCTCTGGCCCGGAAGAGCAGAAAGCGGCCTCGTTCCCGCTCGTACGCGAAGGCGCCAGCAATGCGGCCATCGCTTTTCAGAAGAGTGAGAACTGTGCACTCCATGTGAACTTCCATGCCCATGTGAATGCCGTGATCCTGCAGCGTCCGGATCATCTCCAATCCGGTACGGTCGCCGACGTGAGCTAGCCGCGGATAACGATGCCCGCCAAAATTGCGCTGCAGAATACGTCCATCTTTGGTGCGATCAAAGAGAGCACCCCACGCCTCCAACTCGCGAACTCGCTCCGGCGCTTCTTTTGCATGCAGCTCCGCCATGCGCCAGTTGTTTAAATACTGCCCGCCGCGCATGGTGTCCGCGAAATGCACTTTCCAGTTATCGCGCTCATCCACATTGGCCATGGCCGCAGCGATACCGCCTTCGGCCATGACTGTGTGCGCCTTGCCGAGCAGGCTCTTGGTGACGACGCCGACGCGCGCGCCATTCGCTGATGCCTCGATGGCGGCTCTTAACCCGGCTCCTCCTGCCCCAATCACCAGCACATCGTAATCGTGCGCCTGGTATTCGGTCATTAAAAAAGTCTCCAGTCGGACCAGATGCCCATAGAGCAAAGCCGTACGTAGAGATCCGCAAACATCACCGAGAACAGACTTGACCAGGCAAACAGCATATGACGGCGGTTAAGGCAGCCGGCACAGCTATAGGTTTTGCTGCGCAACGGCGATTTAGAGACTTCGTCGAGACCGCCTCCTATCAAATGGCGCAGAGAATGGCAGCCGAATGTATAGCAGGCAAGCAGCACAACGTTCACAGCTAGAACGAGTGTCCCGATACCAATTCCAAATTCGACGCCACCGGTAGCCGGGTTGGGAAACCAGAGCGCCCTCCAGACATCAAGCGCCAGAATCACGAGAAAGAACAGCGCCAGATAGAGGAAGTAGCGGTGCGCATTTTGCAGAATCAGCGGGAGGTAACGTTCACCGCGATAATGCTTGCGCGGCTCGCCGACCGTGCAGGAAGGAGGATCCGCCCAAAATGCTTTGTAATATGCGCCGCGATAGTAATAGCACGTCAGCCGGAAGCCGAGCACGAAAGGCAGCGAGACGAAGGCGTAGGGGATGATCGGCGGGATCGCCGGGATCCACGTGCCAAGCGACGAAGAACCTGGCACGCACTCGCCGCTGACGCACGGCGAGTAGAAAGGTGTGAGGTAGTGGTATTGGGGCACGAAATACCAGTGCCCCGTGAACACGCGAACGGTCGCGTAGGCCACCCAGATGGTCAGCAGGGTCGCGACGACGCGCCCGCGGTTATACCAGGGGTCCGTGCGGAGCGTCCGCTCCTTAATCTGCGCCCGCGTCCTAGCCGGCGCTTCCGAAACTTGTGTCATCCAGCGTCCTCGCTGCCCTTGTGCGTGATCGTGACCGCGAGAGTCCGGCAGCCGGCGGCGTGGGCGTAGCCGCGGCGGCCGGCGCCTCGTTCAGGCTGT
>DAISJE010000476.1:0-3996 GCA_036821665.1 Bryobacteraceae bacterium
GGTCCTGTATTCGATACTGCCCAAGACCGCAGGCGTGTTTTTGAATCCACGTTGCGTTAAGAAGCTGCCGATTTCGATATCGGGATTGATGCCCGGCTCCAGCTTGCGAAACAGCTTGAGTATGTAACGGTCGCTATAAATGATTGAGGTATTGCTTTGTTCTGCGCGCGAAACAAAGCTTTCTAGTGGGGGGACGTCTTGATCCGCGGCTGCGGTGCGCTGCCCAACAAGAGTTCCATGTTGGCCTTTGAGGGCGCTATCACGGGCGATCAGATTCAGTAGCGCTTGCCTGAACTCGGCGTCCGAAACAGCGTTATAGATGCCGCCTACGGGCACGCGGCAAATGAGGTCATCGGAGTTTGAGGCATCGCGCCGTAGGGAGACCGGCAATATGTATTCGTCGCTATCTTTCTCCGCATATTCGATTCGAAGGATCAGAATGAACGTGGCCGGTTCTGCAATACCGATCACATCCTGAATGGTGAGGCGCTCGATACTCCGCGTTTTGGCGCGATACCATCTGCGAGCGAGCACATAGTCCGGAAGAACTGCGGCGACATCGTTCAGCCAGTAGAGGGTCTCAATTGCCGGCTGGTTACTCACAGGAAATACTCGAAGTCCGTTTCGACGCGGAGCCGCCGCCTGATCCGCAAAATGTGCGCAGGCACGCTAGACGGATTCAACTCGACCCAGTTCCGGCGGCCGTTCCAGACGTAACGCGCGCCGGTCAGCAGATCATTCGCCTGATATGGCCTATCCTCTTCGATCTGCCACTTGTAAAGGGGCAGATCGACAGTCCCAGCTTGAGTATGGTGCGGATCGAGATTGATCACCACAACGATCAGATTGGCTGAATCTTCAGAACGCTTGCTGAAGCAGATCAACTGGTCATTGTCTACGGAATGAAACTCCAGTGTCCAATCGTTTTGCAGAGCCGTATTCTCGTTACGGATTCGATTTACGAGCGCGATAAACTCACGCAAACTATCCGGACGTTCCAGATCCCAATGTCGGATCTGATATTTTTCCGAATCCAGATATTCTTCGCTGCCGGGCCGAACGGGACGGCTCTCCATCAATTCGAAAGCAGGTCCATAGATACCGTAATTCGCGCCGAGCGTCGCGGCCAGCAAGAAGCGGATCATGAAGGCGGACCGGCTGCCGATCTGAAGAAATTCAGTGAGGATATCGGGCGTATTCGGCCACTGATTTGGCCGGAAAAACTCGCGGACCGGTGTCTGGGTGAGTTCCGTCAAATATGCTGTTAGCTCATGCTTGGTGTTCCGCCACGGGAAATACGTGTAGGACTGGCTGAATCCCAGCTTCGCCAAACGGTACATGATTTTAGGACGCGTAAAGGCTTCCGATAAGAACAGTGTTTCCGGCCAGTCCCGCTTGATTTCGGAGATACACCACTCCCAGAACGGAAAGGCTTTGGTGTGCGGATTATCGACGCGGAAGATACGCACACCCTGTTCGATCCAGAACACAAATACAGATTTGAGCTCTTGCCAGAGCGCAAACCAATCGGAGGTTTCGAAATCGAAGGGATAGATGTCCTGATATTTCTTGGGCGGGTTCTCGGCATATTGAATGGTTCCATCCGGCCGTTTGCGAAACCACTCCTCATGCTCTTTCACATAGGGATGATCGGGAGAGACTTGGAAAGCAACGTCGAGGGCCACTTGCAGCCCGAGTTCAGAAGCGCGATTCACGAGCCGCCGGAAATCCTCGACGGAGCCCAGTTCGTGATGAATCGCCTTGTGGCCGCCGTCGGCTGCGCCGATTGCCCACGGGCTGCCGGTATCGCCCGGCTCCGCGACGATAGAGTTGTTCTTGCCTTTGCGGAATGCCGACCCGACGGGGTGAATAGGCGGGAGATAAACCACATTGAATCCCATTTCGGCAACGTATGGGAGGCGCGCCTCACAATCGGCGAGAGTGCCGTGCCGGCCGGCCTGCGGCGAAGTGGAGCGCGGGAATAGTTCGTACCAGGAACTGAAACGCGCGCGCACCGGATCGACGACGATCACCAGTTCGCGATCCAATTCCGTGGCGAAGCGGCGATCCGGATACCGCAGCATGAGCTCGTTCAGAGCAGCACCGGTAGCAAGCGCCCGGCGCATATCGGCTTCGTCTTTCGTACGCAGAGCGTCCGCTTGCTCAAGAAGAGATTTGCTATCCGGCTCGGCGGCCCGTTTCGCGGCTTCGGCAACAAGATCTGCACCGATCCGGTAATCGATATCGCTATCCGTATTGGCGTCAATGCGCTTTTGCAAATCATGACGCCAAGTCTCCCAATGGTCTACCCAGCCTTGGACTTTGTAGCGGTATCGCCCGAGTTGCGAGACTTGAAATTCGCCTGCCCAACGATCATTTACGAGCGGACGCATCGGGCTTTCGATCCACGATTCAGAGTTTTCGGGCCGATGCAATAGAGCGGCCGCAATTAAATCGTGGCCGTCCGTGAACACGTCTGCTTCGACGCGCACGGTATCTCCGACTGTGCGCTTGGCGGGAAACCGGCCTCCGTCTACTTCCGGCGAAACGCTTTCGATAACAACGCGCCGTCTTCCATCCTGCCGCGGCTTGTCCGTTTGAGAGAGCTTATGATCTGGCTGCATCGATGAGAGATTGGTAGAGCTGAATGGTCTGATCAGCAATTGCAGACCAACTGAATTTCTGTTCCGCCCGCCTGCGTCCGGCTTCGCCGAAGCGCTTACATTTTTGAGGATCGTTCAGCAGCTCAGAAAGTTTCGCGGCCAAATCGCGCGCGAACCGATCCGGCTGCGAGGGAAATCCGGTGGTAGGGTCGGCATCAAACGGCACCAGATATCCGGTTTCGTTGTCCACGACAACCTCTTTAATGCCGCCCGTTGCACTCGCTACTACAGGCGCGTCACAGGCCATTGCCTCCAGATTAATAATTCCGAAGGGCTCGTAAACCGAGGGGCAGCAGAAGACGCGAGCGTGGCTATAAAGCTGGATGACCTCAGGCTTCGAAATCATCTTTTCGATCCAGACGATGCGCGGATGACTCTTACGCGCGTCATCTATTTTTTCCCGCATCTCGGCGGCAATTTCCGGGGTATCGGGCGCACCCGCACAGAGAACAACCTGGACATCGGACGGCAAATAGCGGATGGCGTCGACCAGATGCGTTACACCTTTCTGACGGGTAATCCGGCCTACAAACAGAATGAACGGAATGGCCGGATCGATTCCATAGGTGCGCAGCGCAGACGTATCGCTCGTTTTCTTGTACTCGTCCAGATCGATTCCGTTATAGATGACGTGCACACGTTCGGGCGGCACCGGATAGACGCGCAGAATATCGGCTTTGGTGCCTTCTGAGACCGCGACGATGGCATCGGCATCCATTGCGGCGGTTCGTTCCATCCAGGCGCTCATGGCATAGCCGCTGCCCAGTTGTTCGGCTTTCCAGGCACGCAGGGGTTCGAGGCTGTGTGTAGTCAGAACGAAAGGAGCGCCGTACAATTTCTTCGCAAGGAAACCGGCCATCGAGACGTACCAGGTATGCGTGTGAACTACATCCACGCCGGCAAGGGCTTTCACTTGCGTGAGGTTCAGACTGAATGCTTCGAGCGCGGTTTTAAATTTTCCTTCTGTGCCATTGCTGATTTCGTCCCATGGGAGCGCGCCGCGAACATGTAGCTTGCCGTGGTCCGATTGCTGCTCGCCCCAGCAGTGCACTTCCACTTCGATCTTTTTGGCCAGCTCACGGCTGAGATATTCGACATGAACTCCGGCGCCGCCATAAACATTGGGTGGATATTCGCGTGTAAAGATTCCAGCTCGCAACGGGTCCTCCAGAAGTAAAAATCATTTAAGAACAAGGTCGCTTACGCTTCCGGCTCGGTTTCAAGGTTGCGGGCTGGGAGCCCGCCGCAGGCCGAGGGCCTGCCCCACCATAAACATTCGGTGGATATTCGCGTGTAAAGATTCCAGCTCGCAACGGGTCCTCCAGAAGTAAAA
>DAISJE010000477.1:0-3986 GCA_036821665.1 Bryobacteraceae bacterium
GCGAAGTGGGCGAATAAGCCAAGCCCACGCGGGGAGCAACATCTTTATAGTTGGTATCGTAAACGCCCCGTTGATTCTTGTTGACGTACTCGATGCTGCCTGGCAAATTCAGACCGGGCACCTGGCTGCTGATGGGATTCGTCGCGAATGTGAAATAGGAGAGGCGGTTGAAACGATCGGTCGGAGCAGTCTGGATGTCATAACGGATCCCCAAGTTCAAAGTCAGCTTTTTACTGACCTTCCAATCATCGTTGAAGTACCAGCCGAGATCCTTCTTGCTATAAGCGGCTTCGGCAGTATATGGGATATTGCTGCCGCCGTTATCTCCCGTGCCTAAAAGGAACGAGGCCATACCGGAACCGGTATCCGAATTGGCGGAAGTGGGGAATGGGCCTTGCGTAAAATCGGGCGAGAAGTTGAACGTCGCCTGCGCGGAATTATAGGTATTCAGATAGAAGTTAATGCCCATAAAACCCATCGAAAGATTGTGGGCACTTAGATTCTTCGTGAAGTCCGCCGCGTAGGTCCGCGCCTCGCGAGGAGTGGAGTTGAGGCTTCCCGATCCGAGATTCTGATAACCGGTGATGTTAACGGTTGGGAAGGCTCCCGGCGGGTTATACGTGTTGAGAGAGGCGGGGAGTCCCACGGTCGTCACATCAAACGGGACGCCTTGCGGTTTTCGGCCCTCCGCCCAGCGGCCCCAGCCAAAATTCAAAGACATCACAAAAGTGGGCGAAAAGAGATACGTATAGCCGAGCCCGCCCTCCCAGCGGTTATCCGGCGCAAGCGTTCCGTTCCCGCCTGGATTATCGGCTCCGAAGAACGCGCCCTCCAATTGTTTGAACTGGCGTTTCTGCGACCAGCGCACAAAAAAATTCTGCTTTTCGCTGACATTGTGATCCACTTTGATCGTGTATTGATCGCTGTCGGTGGGCAGCCCGGCGGTTCCCGCGTAATTATTAGCCCCGGTCAACGGATTGCCCGGACGATTGGGCTGCGGGTAATAGCTGAGCAACTTCATGGCAACGGGATCGAGCAGTGAAGGGGGAATCACGTTATTCGCAAAGGGCGTGCGCACATACTCTCCATTCACGAGTTTTGTAGTGAACGGGTTGTAAATCGTCGCAAGGCTTCCGTCTTCGTTGAACGTTTGCGAAAAATTGCCTTGCCGTTGAAGACCCGTAGGCACGGTTGTGGTTAAAGTTGTGGGGGTCTGTTGCCGCAAACCCTCGTACGTGCCGAAAATGAAGGTTTTATCCCGCTGCTTATAAAAATGCGGGATGTATACCGGCCCACCCGCCGTAAACCCAAACTGGTTCCGCTTGAACTGCGGACGCGCAAGCCCGTTCAGATTATTGAAATAGTTGTTTGCGTCGAGATTGTTGTTTCGCAGAAATTCGAACGCATCGCCATGGAAGCTGCGCGTGCCGGATTTCGTAACAGCATTTACGACATTGCCCATGCTAAGCCCGTACTGAGGCGAAAAGGTATTGGTCTGGATCCGGAATTCCTGCAACTCGTCCACTGACGGGACATAGATCACGCCGTCCCAATCGCCTGCGCCGTCCCACGCTCCGTCCAGAAGAAAGGCCGTGGTTCCGAAGCGGCCACCGCCGAAATTGAAGAAAGCGATATCCTGATCGACGTTGCCTTGCGATCCCGGCGGGTTGAGCGCCTGGAATTGTTGGCTGTTATTGACGCTTGAATCCAGTTCAACCAGGCCATATACATTCCGAATGTTGAGCGGCAATTCCACGGCTTGCTTACCGCTCACTTCAGAGCCGATGTCGGCGCTTCCGGTGTTCAGGACCGGCGCCGCCGCCGTCACTTCCACCGTTTGATTGACGCTTCCGACCTGAAGCTGAGCGTTTAATGTGGATGACTGTCCGACCGCGAGTACGATGTTCGACTGCAGAAATGTATTGAATCCGGTTTTCTCGATCTTTAATTCATACCGGCCGGGAGGAATCAATGTAAACGTGTAGAGGCCGTTGTCGCCGGTGGTGACCTGGCGCGAAAAACTGACGTCGGGATTCGACAGCGTCACCCTGGCGCCTGGAATAGTGGCCCCGTTTTGATCTTGGACCGTGCCACTGAGCTGAGCGCTGACAGCTTCACTTTGCGACCAGGCAGGAATGGCAGAAAACGAGGCGAGAACGACCACAAAAGCAACCCAAATCCGCATCATAAGCTCCTAAAGCTTCGGATTTAAATTCTAATGTCGTTGATACTATCACCGCCAAACCCGAAATACCAGGCGGCAAATTAACGCAATTTTACTAGCGCCATTCCTGGCAACGCCTCCGAGTAACCTAAAAAGAAGTGGCCCCGCCGACGAATCTCGACGAACTCAAAGCAAGTGCGAACGCGCAGCGCAGCACACAGGAAAAGACGCTTTTTGCCATTCTTGCGGCGATCAGCTTCTGTCACCTGTTAAATGACATGGTGCAATCGCTGATTCCGGCAATCTATCCCATACTCAAAAGTTCATTCCATCTCGATTTCGGCCAGATCGGCCTGATCACGCTCACCTATCAAATGACGGCATCACTTCTTCAGCCGCTGGTGGGAAGCTATACGGACCGTAAGCCGCATCCGTATTCGCTTCCCATCGGAATGACGTTCACGCTGATCGGGTTAGTTTTTTTGGCTTTGGCCCCAAGTTTTGGCATGTTGTTATTGGCGGCGGCGCTGGTCGGGATGGGATCCTCGGTATTCCATCCGGAATCGTCGCGTGTCGCGCGCCTGGCATCGGGTGGACAGCACGGGCTTGCGCAGTCGGTTTTTCAAGTCGGCGGCAATACCGGCAGCGCAGTCGGCCCATTATTGGCGGCGTTTATTGTACTTCCGACGGGACAACGCAGCATCGCATGGTTCTCTCTGGCCGCTTTGGTTGGAATTATGATCTTGATACGTGTCGGCGCCTGGTACAAGCGACATCCAATGAGGAAGCACCCGGGTGCCAAAAGACATGAAGTTCATGCCGTGCTGCCAAGAAAAAAGATCGTTATCGCCATGGCCGTACTGGTTGCGCTCATCTTTTCCAAATACTTCTACTTGGCGAGCCTTACCAGCTATTACACGTTCTATTTGATCAACAAGTTTCACGTGTCTGTCCAAAGCTCGCAGATCTATTTGTTTATATTTCTCGGAGCGGTTGCTGCCGGGACTGTAATTGGAGGACCGGTCGGTGATCGTTTCGGGCGCAAACTCGTGATCTGGTGCTCTATTCTTGGCGTCCTGCCTTTTACGCTTCTGCTACCCTATGCAAACCTCTTTTGGACTCCGATTCTGACCGTGATTATCGGGCTGGTTCTTGCATCGGCCTTTTCGGCAATTCTGGTCTACGCGCAGGACCTCATCCCTGGAAGTATCGGCATGGTCTCCGGTATTTTCTTTGGCTTCGCCTTCGGCATGGGCGGTATTGGAGCGGCAGTTCTCGGCGAAATCGCCGATCTGACAAATATCGACTTTGTATACAAGGTATGCTCATTTCTGCCTGTGATTGGGCTCCTGACGGCATTCTTGCCAAATCTGCGCGCGCTTCATCACGCGACGCCGTCGGAGGCGTAGGCAGGAAGGAAAATTTCGGAACAAATGGCGCGAAGCAAGCGTAGATATGTGTGACTCCTATATAGGGGATCAAGAAGTATGCTGCGTACGGAACATGCAACAATCCGAAAGCATCCTTTGTGGCTTTTAGCAGGATTCTGGTTCTGCTTCGTGATTGCCATCGCGGTAGTTGTCCGGAGACTCATCGCATTCGCGCATCCTTCGCAAGGCGGTCCTCCCCAGATCGCATCGGTCAATGCAACCTTTGCATCGCATGCCGGAATCACGTTGGCGCACATCATTCCGGCCGCGATCTTTGTTGTTCTTGCGGCGATTGTTCTTTTACGACGCAATACGAGCGAGTGGCCCGAGCGGCTGTTCTTCCCCTTCGGCCTCATCACCGGTCTAACGGCCTATGCGATGAGCGCTTACGC
>DAISJE010000478.1:0-3983 GCA_036821665.1 Bryobacteraceae bacterium
GATTACCATCGGCGTGGATGAAGAAGAGAGGATGCAGTTGTTGACCGTGATATTTTCCGTGGGGCGCACAGGTTTACTCTCGTTTTTGGATGTTCCCTCTCGCAAGGCATCGGTTTTCAGGCAGATCGAATCATCACCGGTCGTAATGATGGAATCGGAAATCAACACATTGGAAGTGGAGACAATGTCGATGCCATCGGCATTAACGCCTTTTTCCAGGCTGGAATAGACGTAAACACGGCTGATCCACACTTGATTGCAATCCTGCAGGCGCAGGGTCCAGAGTGGTGAATTGATAAGCCGGACGCCTTCAATGCGAATCTGGCTGGAGTTTTGTAACACGACGAGAAATTTTTCAACGCCCGTCCGGTAATAGCGCTTCATTTCGACTCCCGCCTGGCGGGCCCTTTCGATCTCTTCTTTGATCTCGACGTCAAGCCCGCGCATAGGGGCATATACGTACTGCGCGTTTCCATTGATTGTGCCGTGTCCCGTAATTGCGATATTTTTTGCTCCCTGAGAGTTCACGAGTGCAATAGAGCCGGCAGGCCAATCGGCGGGATTCTGGCTGAGCGAGATGGTCGCGCCCGCCTCCAGCCGAAGTTCTACATTGTCCTTCAGCCAAATGGGCCCGATCGTGTACTGTCCGGGCGGAACGTAGGCCATGCCACCGCCCTTCGCCGAACATTCGTCGATGGCAGCCTGAATTCCGCTGGTCGCGGCGCCTTCGACTACACATCGCGATTGGGCCGCCAGCACCGGAGACAACAGAACCAAGAGGACGATGGGCTTCATCCCGACAAGCATATCCGTCCGATGAAGCCAATAAAGGAAAACGGGGTTGCAGGCCATGGGCCTGAACCCCGTTCAATTCAAAAAGCGACTGGCGCGCAGCTTACTTGGTGGTGCTGGTGGTATCCGCGGTCGACTTCTTGCTGTGCTTCTTATGATGGGTTTTCTTGCTGCTCTTCATCGTGCTATCGCTGCTGGTCGCGGTATTCTGCGCAGCGAAAACGGCGTTACCCGAGAGCAACGCGAGGCCGAGGGCGGCGGACATGATCTTTTTCATTGTTGAGATATCTCCTTGTTTACAAACTCAAGTCGGTCAGTGATAGCACTTTGTGCTTTCAATCGTATATTGGCAGAGATTTGGTGAAGGAGTCCTGAAGTTCACATTAAACTTTATTTAATGTACGAAATATAATCAAAATCCCGTTCTGGGATTAAAATTGCATCACTAAGTTGTTCGTTAGACTGGATCGGGGTGACCCGTCCCGTATGTCAGAACCCTCCCGCGCGCTGCTGGTACCGCCCATTCTAAATGGCAGGTACGAGATCAAGCATCCGCCCATTGGCCAAGGCGGCATGGGAGTGGTGTACAAGGCTTACGACACCATTACGAAGCGATTTGTCGCAATCAAAACCATGTGGGGCAATGTCGATCCCGCGGCAATCGAACTTTTCGAGCGGGAATGGACAGTTCTGGCGCGAATCAGCCATCCGAACATTGTCGACATTCTCGATACCGGCGAATTTCGCGAAAGCGGCCGTCGCAAGCCCTATTTTGTAATGCCGCTTTTGCCGGGCGCGACGCTCGAAACGCTCATTAAAAACTCCAGCCAGCGGCTGACAGTAGAGCGCACTGTGGAGGTGATTTGCCAAGCGTGCCGCGGTTTGCAGGCCGCCCATGATCAGGGCCTGGTGCATCGCGATCTAAAGCCCAGCAACATTTTCGTCATGGAGGATGACACCGTTAAGATAATCGACTTCGGTGTCGTTCACCTGGCGGATACCAGATCGGCAACCGGCATCAAAGGAACTTTGCACTACATGGCGCCGGAGCAGTTCGATCTCAAGCCCGCCACGGCGCTTTCCGACATTTTTTCCCTCTCTGTGGTCTGCTATGAAGCCCTGACCGGACGCAAACCATTCGCCCGCAAAACGGAAACGGAAGTTGTCGAGGCGATTCGAACCTACATTCCTCCGCCGGCTTCGGAGATAAATCCCGCCGTAAATCAATTAGTGAGCCGCACGGTTCACAAAGGAATGGCCAAGCAGGCTTGGCACCGGTTTTCGAATGCCCGCGAACTGGGTGACACACTTCAGAGGGCGCTGCGCGGCGAATCCATAGAGCGCTTCGACCGCACCAAAATTCAGCCGCGGATGGAACGGGTAAAAAAGGCCTGCGCAGAGGGCGATTATCAGTTCGGCCTCGAAATTTTGACGGAACTCGAATCGGAAGGCCACATTGATCCCGATATGGCGGTCTTGCGCATTCAACTTGAGCAGGCTGTTCGCCAGAAGACAATCCGCCAGTTGCTCGAAAGCGCGCGTACCCGCATGGAAGAGGATGAGTACCCGTTGGCGCTTCAAAAGATTCAGGACGTGTTGAACGTGGACGCAACCAACATCGATGCCCTGAACCTTAAAGCTCAAATCGAACGCCAACGCGGCGAAAAGCAGATTGAGAACTGGATGCGCCTGGTGCGGGAGCATCTCGACAATCAGTTGTATAGCCAGGCGCGCCAGGGGCTTCAGGAAATTCTAAAGATCAACAGCTCGCACACGAAGGCGCGGGAGTTACTCGTTGAAGTCGATCGCACCGAACAGGAAACCATTAAGGTTCGGGAAGAGCAGCAGCGGTTGTACGAAGCCGCGCTGACGGCGTACAGGAACGGCGAAATCAGTACCGCCCTGAATAAGCTGGAGCGCGTGCTGGAGTTGAACCGGCGCTCGGCGAAATTGGTCTCGTCCGACCGCGATGCCCAATACCAGAGTCTTTACAATCAGATTCGTTCCGAGCGCGACGCGGCACGTAACGCTTACTCGGAAGGCCGCAAGCAACTCGAGGATCACAACTTTTCCCGGGTACTCGAAATTTGCGAGCAGTTTCTGGAAAAACACCCTGGGGATCCGCTATTCCAGGCGCTAAAAATTGAAGCCGGCGAAGCGCAGCGGCAGGAGCAGTCCGCTGCCGTTGCCGAAGTGGACCGGCGTGTCGATGCGGAGCCGGATCTCGATAAGAAATACAACATTGTCAAGCAGGCGCTCGAAAAGTATCCAAACGAACCGCACTTCAAGTCCTTATTAAAGTTGACCCGGGAGCGCCGCGATCTGGTGAACTCAATTGTGGGTCGCGCACGGCAATACGAAGAACGTTCTCAATTCAACGATGCGGCCGGTCAATGGGACATTCTTCGGAATATTTATCCTCTTTATCCGGGGCTTGATTTTGAAGTTGAGCGGCTGGGGCGAAGGCGTGAGGAGCAGGCAAAGAACGAAAGAAAGGCGCGCTGGGTCGAACAGGTTGATCGCCATTTCGAAGCCGGCCGTTATGCCAAGGCTCGAGAAGCCTGCGAAGAAGCGCTGCAGCAATTTCCCCACGACCCTGAATTGAACGGCCTTCAACGGCTTGCCGAAGAAGGAATCAGGCGGAATGCCGAAGCCAATGTGCTGCTCCATCAGGGCCAGGATCTCTGTGCTCAGCAGCATTACGAGGAGGGTTTCGATGCGTTGCGAAAGGCCGAGCATCTGGACCCGCCTAATACGGCGATCCATGCAGCGCTACTGGGTGCCCTCACTCAGCGTGCCCGCGATTTGATGGGGAGCGATTGGCATCTTTCCGAGCCTCTGGTTAAAGAAGCCAGTGAGATTGACGGCAGCGATCCCGTTGTCCGGGCACTTGCTTCGCTAATCGACGATCACAAGCGCCAAGATGCCATTAACGGCATTCTCCTCGATGCGCGCAATTTGCAGGCCGCCGGCGAACTGCAGGCAGCGCTTAAGAAGGTGGAGGCCGGACTCGAACTGTATCCGAATGAAATCCGCCTTTCACAGTTGCATAACACGCTTCGTGCTGCTATTGCGGCAGAGAACCGGCACACCGATCCGGCACTGCTGCTGACTCAAACCGGAGTTGCCCCGGAGCCTACTGCAACTATTTCCGCTGACGCGGTACCGGAACAATCGCGGCTTGCTACTGC
>DAISJE010000479.1:0-3980 GCA_036821665.1 Bryobacteraceae bacterium
AGCTAGAGGTTCTTCCCAAGGCGCAATTTTTCAATCGCGGGAGCGAGTTAGCGTTTTACGAGACGTATTTTCGTCAGGTGAGAATATGGGTCCCGTTCAGAGATGATCTGTTGACCGAAGCGCTTGCCGAAGCGAGTTCTTGTGGTCTTTCAGCTGTTGACGCAATTCACGTCGTACTTGCCGCAAGCACGGATTGTGAGGAACTCGTTACATCCGAAAAACCTTCTTCCGCGATCCATAGATCGAAATTGGTCCGTATAGTTTCGATTGGCGTTTAACCATCCGTTTTACACTGAGGCTTGCCGAGACGACTGGGACAGCACTTTCTCATTCGGGAGTCCGTCCTCGAACAGCTTGCCACCGCCGCCTGCGGGGTCCATACGTCGCGCATTATTGAAATTGGCCCCGGCCGTGGGGCCTTAACACGGCACTTATTGAAGCGTGCCGGCGAAGTTCACGCAATTGAGGTGGACGTCAATCTGGTGTCGTATCTACTGCGCAAGTTTGTAAGCGAGCCCAAGCTGCACGTTCACACCGCAGATGTGCTTACCGCTGATTTGGCCCAATGGGGCCCCGCCATTATCACGGGCAATTTACCCTATTACATAACGTCGCCGATTATCGAGAAATTTCTGTCACTGGATGCGCAATTTCCGCTGGCAGTGTTTCTGATGCAATGGGAAGTCGCGCAGCGGATACTCGCCCGGCCCGGATCTCGCGACTTCGGATATCTCACGGTATCAACGCAGTTAACTTGCGAAGTCGAATTGATCTGCAAAGTTCCCCCTGCGGCGTTCGCGCCGCCGCCTAAAGTCGATTCCGCGGCCGTACGCTTCATTCGTAAATCTGAAATTCCGGCGGACTTGCCTGGCCTGCTCCAATTTGTCGGCCGTTGTTTCGCTCAAAAGCGCAAAACGCTGCGGAACAATCTGCGCCCGCACTATGGGGAGCGGATTGATGTGCTTCCAGAGGCGCGCTTGCGTGCCGAGCAATTAAATGTTAAAGACTTCATACGATTACGAAGTCTCTTGGAAGCACAGCAAACTGCCTCCAGCCGCTCTGTACACTGATAATTCATGACTCGCGCTCGCTTTGCGCCTTCACCGACCGGATATTTGCACATTGGCAGTGCACGAACCTTTATTTTCAATTGGCTTTACGTACGGAAACATCAGGGAACGATGGTGCTGCGCATCGACGATACAGATGTGGATCGCAACACCGAGGAATCGCTCAATTCGATTTACGATGGTTTGAACTGGCTCGGCCTCGGATGGGATGAAGTTTATCGTCAATCGGAACGGTTGGACCTGCACCGAAAGCTCGCCTACGATTTGTTAGCCAAGGGGTTTGCTTACAGAGACTTTACTCCGGCAGCGCCGGATTCTGCTGAAGATAAACCTCATGGAGAGGGACCGTGGCTTTGTAATCCCGAAATGCGTGGGTTATCGAAAGCCGAGAGCGACGCGCGCGCCGCTGCCGGAGAGCCGTTTGTGATTCGCTTTCGAGTGAATCGCGAGCCTGCATACGAAGTTACCTTCGACGATGAGGTTTACGGCCCACAATCCAAGTTGACGGCCGACATCGAGGATTTCGCGCTGCTGAGGAGTAGCGGCATGCCGACTTATCATCTTGCTTCGTGCTCGGACGATATCGATCTAAGGATCAGTCACGTGATCCGCGGCCAGGATCATTTGTCGAACACGTTTAAACATCTGCTAATTTTTCAAGCCGCAAGCGCCACAATCCCGACATTTGCTCATTTACCGCTTTTGATCGCGCCTGACGGATCGAAGTTGTCCAAACGTAAGCACGGCCCGGTTGTTAGTGTAACCACCTACCGCGATCACGGCTTTCTTCCCGTGGCATATATTAATTTCCTCTGTCT
This sequence comes from Bryobacteraceae bacterium, assembly GCA_036821665.1. Lineage (GTDB taxonomy): Bacteria > Acidobacteriota > Terriglobia > Bryobacterales > Bryobacteraceae > Bog-105. Next base: position 1,889 of record DAISJE010000479.1, read on the forward strand.
GCTGGGCTGGTCTCCCAAAGATAACCGCGAGCAGATGACTTTATATGAGCTGGCCAGTGCATTCAATTTGGACGGCGTCCACCGCAGCAATGCCGTCGTTAATTTCAGTGAAACGGACCCGATCGATCCAAAGGCTCTCTGGCTCAACTCCCAACATTTGCGGTCGATGCCTGTCGAAACGCTAGCGCCTCTGGTACGAAAGTCGCTCGAAGACTACGGGCTGCATCCATATGGAGATGACACCTTTTTTCTGCATGTCGTGGAAACGATACGCACAAGATTCTCGACGTTGATTGATTTCTCGACAAAGGGTCGGGCCTATTTCAACGACGATTTTCCGATCGAACCCCAAGCGCTCGACAAGTTGGATGCTCCAGGCGCGCGCGAGCTTCTACGAGAACTCTCGAACCGCATTGAAGCTGATCCCGAATTCACGGAAACCAGCGTTGAAGCGGATTTACGGAAGTTAGCCGGGGAACGCGGTGTTAAGGCGGGTGTCATCATTAATGCAAGCCGCGCGGCATTGACGGGGCAACCGGTTGGACCGAGCGCGTTCGCGGTTTTCATCTGTATCGGCCGCGAGCGCGTCATTCAAAGGCTCCGAAAGGTATAGCCTGATGAGCCGAGTAATTTTGGGGCTAGGCGGACTGCTCAGCGATCCTGCTTGCTGCATCATCAAAAATGGACAGATCGCATCGGCGGTCGAACAGGCGAAAGTCTCACGGCAAGAGCGGCCCGGATCGTTTCCCAGCGAAGCATTTGACCTTGCACTAAAGAGCGCAAAGATCAAAGCCGATGAAATCGATGGCGTCGCAATTGCCCTCCCGTTTTCTCGAGCACAGGAGAGCAGCATGCTGCTCGAATTGCGCGCGCGCTTCCCGCAAAGTGAGATTGTCGTCGTCGAGCATCATCATGCGCATGCGGCCTCCGCCTACTATGCTTCGACGTTCGAAGAGGCCGCCGTCTTAAGCATCGACCGGGCCGGAGACTTCCGGTCGGCTGTTTTGTTCGCAGGCACTGGGAATCAGCTTAGGCGTGCACGGGAACTCTATCTACCCGATTCTCTCGGTGATGTGTATAATCGTGTGACCGAAATGCTAGGCTATGAGCCGCGTGCCGATGAGCACAAGGTTCAATGGCTTTCCTCTTTTGGGCAACCTGTCTATTTGGACGTGTTCAGGCGGCTTCTGCATTTGTCCGGATCGGACTGGCCCAAAATCGACCGCGCTTATTTCGATACCGAACGTATGGCCCGCGGCGGTTTCGGCGCGCGTTTTTATGACGCATTGGGACTGAATTCCGGCGAGCGCCTGTCGTCCGCAACGAAAGCAGATCTCGCATGCAGCTTGCAAGCTGCAATTGCAGAAGCGGTGGAAAATATGATCGGGACCGCGGAAGCAGTTTGTATCGCCGGAGGTCTTGCATTAAACGCGATGCTGATCGGCTCGCTCGAGCGCCGGTTTAAGAACGTCTTTGTGCAGCCGGTAGCCGGGAACGCGGGAACAGCGCTCGGCGCGGCCCTCTATGCGTGGCACAATTCATACCGTGAGTCTGCCCGCGTACCGTTTAAGACACTTTGCCTCGGACCGCAATACTCCGCGGATGAAATCAAGCGTGTTCTCGAGAATTGCAAGTTGCGTTTCCAGTTCTTACTCACCGAAGGCGATTTGGTAGCGCGAGCGATACAAGCATTGAATGAAAACAAAATTGTGGCTTGGATGCAGGGCCGCATGGAGTTCGGCCCGCGTGCATTGGGCGATCGCAGCATTCTCGCTTCTCCCCTGAACCCGTATTCGACCGAAAACCTGAATGTTTATATCAAGCATCGCGAGAGCTTCCGGAAGTTTGCGGCATCAGTTCCCGAGGAGGTAGCCGGCGACTACTTCGAAGTAGGACCAAACGCCTGCTGGCTTGCTACTGTTTGCCGTGTTAAGCCTGCACACAGAAAAATTTTCGAGGCGGCGCTCCTTGGTGAGGATCTCATTCGCGTACATACCGTGCGCAAAGATCAGAATCCTCTTTACCATGCGCTGCTTCATGCTGCAGGAAAAACGAATGGCCTGCCGGTTCTCTACAACACCAGCTTCAATTT
>DAISJE010000480.1:0-3968 GCA_036821665.1 Bryobacteraceae bacterium
TGCGCGCGGCCGAACAGCTTGGACTTGGGCGGAATACGTTGACGCGGAAAGTCGGGGCGTCGCGCCGGCGAAAAAGAAAATAGGTCCTCGAAATGTCTTCGAGAACCTATTCCGTTCTACAGTGAGCCTAAAAAGCTTTTACTGTGCAGCCATGCTCATGCTATGCGCATCGAAATATATAAGGCCCGTATTGGTGTTTCCGGCTTCCAGTTCCCATAACACTCCTGAAATTGGAATGTTTGCCGTAGAAGGCATTGGCTCAGAGAGGGGGGTATCACTAAATTGACCGTGACTATTGGCGCATACGAAAAGCTTTTGAACATCTATTGTATAGGACACTTCATGATACGGATAATCGTTTAATGAGATAATGGGGGTAGGGCTGGTAGAGGAGGCTGTAACAATGCTGCTATCGCTGCACGTGGATGCGATATTTTCCACGTTAATTTCGGCAAATTTTGCCCCTGGATACCATGCGCTTTGAGGAAATGGCCAACTCCAATTGGCAGCACCGGTTACGCCTGCGAACTGAATAAATCCCGTTCCTGAAGGGCCGGTGTGAGATAAAAACACGCGAAGGCCTTTGGGAACAGTTCCCCATTTCGCTAAAATGGTAACCCCGCTTGTTCCATAAGCGTTTGCTGGAATACTGTTCTCCCACATGTGTGCGACAAATCTTAAAATGTGAGGAATGCCTGCGGTTGGGTTAAGGGCGCCGATTGGGTGCCCGTTTCCATATCCTCCACCTCTGTCTATTGCTCCAAAAGCGACATAGGGCAGTGCTCCGGGATATCCTTGGGACGACATGTAAGACATGTCGATGTCAATAGTCGGTCTGTTGATGTTGTCGTAAGTCGTATAATTGATTAACTGGTATCCAATTAATCCTGCTTGTAGCCCGGACAACGGTATGGATTGGTCCGGAGGACCCCCGTTTGGCTGGCTTCGTGCATTCATTTCCCAGGAATAGGCAGAGCCAAGAGAATTAATTGGCCCATCAACATTGTGCATGATTATCCAATTCGGTCCACAAGGCCCGCCTAATACAACATTGTTTCCGTTTACGCAGCCCTGGGCTGTATTCCAATTTTGGCTCCAGTAATTGGTTTGAGGAAATGGATACGTACCTTGAATGTTGCAGCGAGCGCCGTTGTCGTTAAAAATACATTGATTTACTTGCAATGGGTTGCTTGAGCTTCCGACATTTCCGCCATAGTAGTCCGAAGCGACAGGATCATTTCCATTCAGAAATCCTTGATCGAAGAATCCGTATTGTGTTTGGGCGGACACCAACGTCGGGGCCAGGGATATAATGGCTACCGCCCAGCGGGGGAGGTGATTTCTTGCGGTCATACAAACTCCATCTCGAATGAGTGCTTGGGGTCCCCTGCGAGGCCAGTCTTATCAAAACAAATCTGAATTATTTGTGTTCCTGAAAGTCCTTTCACCTAATGTGATGTGGTTCGCTTTGGTTCTCCAAGCGGCATAGTTGCCGCAAGTACATTCGTATCAGGCAGTACAACATGTCCCCACTGGCAATCCGAGAGGCCGCGATACACGCGGCTGAGTCCAATTCCATAGCTCCAGTAAGGTTCGATGTCATCTTTGACGTGGCAGCAGCCATTGCTTTCGACATCGATATCTCCCTCGACGTCCATCTCGCTTCAGGCGAACAGCTGAGCCACTCGCAAATGCGTGCTGCTGGATGCAACGCCGCATGGTTGCCGCGTGGCAGCTATGTTGCACACGCCCTCGCGCCGCGCATGACGTTGGCTCCGGGCAGCTATGTGGCGCATCTGGCGCTGTGGCATCGTGATGATGCTGTCGAAAAGAAGGCAGACGCGGTATCGCTAACGTTTGAAGTCCAATCGGGAGACGGTGATGGACCCCAATTTTCCTGGCAACTTGAGAGCCATGGGGATACACCTCCCGTTTCAAGGTTGTCGTGGCAGCGCGGACCGGGCGACTGGTTCTACAAACATTTCAGTCATGCGGCGCTGACGATCACCAGCTACTTGCTTGGCGACTCGGAATTGCTGAAAGGGCGCGTTCTCGACGTGGGTTGCGGCGATGGCATTACCGATCTCGGCATTGCGCTGCGTAAACAGCCAAAGGAATTCGTCGGCCTTGATCCTTACCCGGATTTCGAGCGTCTGCCAAAGATCATGAGCGAACGCGGCTTGTCGCCGGATCTCATCCCCAAAAGTCTGCGTTTCATCGCCGCCGACGCGAACGAGATTCCTTTCCCGGACGACTATTTCGATGTGCTCGTGTCCTGGGGCGCCGTGGAGCATATGGCGGGCGGATACGCTAAAGCACTGCAGGAAATGCGCCGCGTGCTGAAGCCGGATGGCCTGCTCATGATTGCGCCTGGCTTGTATTACTCCGATATCGGCAATCACATGGGCGAGTTCCGGTTTGCGCAACGCGAACCCTACGTGCACCTCAAGCGTTCGCGTGAGTGGTTGCGCGAGCAGATATTGCTCGGCGACATCGAGCCATTGGAGCGTTGCGGTTGGGAACCGACGATGGAGCAGCACTGGAAATTCATTTCCGAGCTGAATCCGATCACCGTGTCCGGATTCGAACGCGAGTTGCGCGAACTGGGCTTTGAACCTTGGCGTGTGGCCCTGCGCACGCATGATCGAGTGGATTACACGCCCGAGTTGCAGTCCTACTCGTTCGTCGATCTGGCGGTCGGCGAACTGCTTCTTTCCGCCTACAACCGCAAGCATCGTCTCTGAACGCAGCGGAAAAATCGCAATGCAAACAAGGAATTCGCAATGCCTTCGCGTTGATCAGGGGCGCCAGCGACGGTATGATCCGGCGCCTTGAAACTTTAGCTGGAACCTGAATGCTGCATCTCCCGAACTACAAGACCACGTGGGACGCTAAATCCACCACGCCCGTGCACGCGATGCTGTCGGTCGACGGCAGTGCAAGCGAAGAGCGTATTCGCGCTACCGGCGCGTACACCGCGCGCATGGTGAACGCAGCTCTGGGCCTGAAGCCGACCGATCGCGTACTCGAACTCGGCTGCGGCGTCGGCCGTATCGGCCGCGAACTCGCGCCGCAGGTCGCACATTGGGAAGGTTCCGATATTTCGGCCAATATGCTCAAGATCGCGCGCGAACGCCTGTCGGGATTCGCCAACGCCGGCTTCACCGAGCTCACGCGCAGCAACTTCAAGCCGCTGCCCGACGCGAGCTTCGACAAGGCCTACAGCATCGCCGTGTTCATTCACATGGACAAGGAAGATTTCTATTTGTATCTGGAGGATTGGGCGCGTGTGGTCAAGCCGGGCGGACTCTTGTTCTTCGATACCTGGAACACCTCGCATCCGAGCGGCTGGCGCCGTTTTGCGGTCGAGCTCAACCCGTACCGCAACGTCGAACCCGCCGAGCGCAAGGACGTCGCACGCAACCAGTTCAGCAATCCGGAAGAGGTGCGCACCTTTCTCGATCATGCTGGCTTCGATGTGGTCGAAATGTTCAGCGACTCGCCCTGGGTGCAGGCGATCGCGATGCGCCGAGGCGGTGGCGACATCGAAGCCGAGCGCCGTCGCGTGCGGGCTGCGACGAGCCGCATCGCCTATTCGCCGCTGTGGACCGAACTGTTCGACAATCTGATCCGCTCGCAGCTCGAAGGCACGATGTCGCTCACGGCCGCGCTTGAAACCATGCAGGACGATTCGCGCGGCGAGGAAGTGCCACTGTTTCGCTCAGCCTTCATCGAAGTCTGGCGTCACAACGAGGAAGCCTGGGGTCCGATACCAGAACATCTGATCAAGCCGTGACTTGATCTGTCTGGCGCTCAGATGTTGTAGCCTTTGTACAGGGTATTGTGCGCCGGCCGAATCTCTTCGCTGGGCCGCTCGGTAGTATAATAGTATAAAGCAATACTCTGTCGATTGATGCCGACCGGCGCGGTCCACGGTTTCGGATGGCCGTGGAACGTGTCCGAGCGCG
>DAISJE010000481.1:0-3959 GCA_036821665.1 Bryobacteraceae bacterium
ATCCTGCACAATTGCGCGGCATGAAGGAAGCCGGGTTGAATATCTCCGGCTTCTGCCGCGCCGAAGATCTCGACAAAGTCAAAGCGGCGGGTTTGACGTGCTTCGTCGAGGACCCGACGTTAAACGCCTACGCGCCCGACCACCTTCCGCCGGATGCGACGCTTCGCAACGACATCGCTGCTTTGAAAGATAAGATCGGCGATAATCCCGCGGCGCTCGGTTTCTTTCTGCGCGATGAGCCTCCGGCCGCGCTGATGTCTGGACTCGCTAAGTTGGCTAACCTGCTGCACGACGCGATGCCGGATAAATGGCCCTACGTGAATCTCTTTCCGTATCGGGTCCCTCCAGCCGTTCTCGGCACGAGCGACTACGATTCTTACGTGCGGATGCTGGTGAATAGTATCCATCAGCCGTTCCTGAGTTACGACAATTACTCGCTTGTGAACGGCGAGATGCTCGATCCGTTCTATACGAATCTCGAAATTGTCCGGCGGCTCGGTCTGGAAACGAAAACTCCTTTCTGGAACTGCATTCTGGCAGTTGCGCATTTCAATTACATGGAACCCTCGGACGCCACGTTCAACTTACAGGTCTACGCCACCATGGCGTATGGCGGGCGTGGCATTCAGTACTTTGAATATTTCACGCCAAAGATCGGGAACTACCGGATGGCCGCCGTCGATCAGTTCGGCAACCGGACACAGACTTGGGACATGCTGCGCCGTATTAACAACCAGATTCACGCTCTGGCTCCGGTCTTGATCCATTTGCACAGCACCGGCGTTTATCACTACCCGGATGTTCCGGAGCAAGCGCAATCGCTTCGCGCCAGCAAAATTGTCGAACGCGTGGAGATGACACAACGCTACGTCCGGCCGCCCGTCGCAGGCCGTTTTCTTATTGGCGAATTCCTTGACGATCAGAACCGGCCGTATTTCATGCTGGTCAACAAAGACTTGAAAAACTCGTTTCAATTTCACATCACTCTCCGCCAACCAGGACGGAAGCTAATCCACATTTCTCCTTACACCGGGAAAGAAGAGCCCTTCGGCCGCGAGATGGACTGGCTCGCACCGGGAGCAGGCGTATTGTTCCGGGTTGAATAGCAATCTTGATCGGTTAATTGCCTCGAGTAAAAACGCCGTTTCCTTCCAGGGCGAGATTCTCAATCAAGACTGTGGGTTTAGCCCCCAACGTGAACTTGACACCGCGTGTACCAATGCCCTGCTCCGCTTCGAACCGGTACGTAAATGTGTCGCCGTTCCAGTGTGAAAGTGAGTAGAGCATTCCCGCTGCCGGCAGGCGCATCCATAACGACCCGCCTTGCTGGCTAATTTCAATCGCTCCGTAATATTCATTCCGATACGTTCCGGTATAAGACGAAAGCGGGCGGCTCGGTGCGGGAGAAGCGGGAGCCGGCAGTTTGGAATAATCCGCGCACTCGTTATTCGATGATTCGATCATTTCCTTGAAAGCCTGGCTGAATATGTTGAGCCAGTCGTGCTGCGGCGCGCCGTACTTATAGAGATCGAAAAATGTATTCGCGGTGGCCTCGGCCAATCCTGTTGGCAGTGCATTCGTAAGCACGGCAATTCCGAGTTGATCCGAAGGGGAGAGTCGCACGGTCGTACCGACGCCGATAAAGAATGCGCCACTATGGCCGAGAACCAGTTGTCCATTCGGATCGTAGTTCACGTCCCATCCAAGCCCGTAATACGTCGGTTTACCGGTGAGATGATTCGTGCCGTTCCGGATTTGAGGCGAATGGGTTTCTTTAAGTGCCGCTTCAGCAACAATCTCTTTACCGTTCCATTTGCCGCCGGCCAATTGCAGGCGTAGCCATTGAGCGAGGTCTCGAACGGACGAACTGGCGGCTCCGGCGGGAGCTTCAGCATCGGGATTGCGCTGATAGCGAGCAACCGCTTTGCCGTTAATGATGACGTGAATGGCGGCTTTATTCGTCGCATCTCTGTAATCGGACCAGCGATAGCTCGCAGAGGTCATTCCTAAAGGCTTAAAAAGACGCTGTTCGGCCAAATTCTCCCATTGCATATGTACTTTCTTTGAAGCCGCAATCGCTCCTTCTGTAAATCCGAAATTACTGTAGTGATAACTCTTGCGAAACGGACCAGCCAGCGATATGAAGCGCATCTGATGCAGTACTTCGGGCCGTGAGAAGCCGAGGTCTTCGAGAGCGTCGCCGGAAGCGGTCGGCAAGCCGCTGCGATGTGAAAGCAGATCGCGAATCGTCAACTGCGAGGTCACTTTTGGATCGGACAATCTGAACTCCGGATCAAGATCGGCGACCCGGCTATCCCAATCGACATCGCGCTTCCCAACAAGCGAAGCCACAATGGTCGATGTTATCGGCTTCGAGACTGATGCCAGTTGAAAAATCGTATCCGGATCGACCGCCGCCTGTTCGCCGGCTTTTCGAACACCAAAGCCCTTCAGGTATACGACGTGATCCCGATAGACGACCGCGACCGCAACTCCGGGGACGCCGGTCTTCTGCATACCGTTTTCGACAAAGCTTTGTAGCCGATTTAAAAGAGGGCCAATCTGGCGTTGAGCGCTTAGCAGCGCTGCGGAAAGCAGGAAAAGACAGATCAGCTTGCTCATGTTCCGTATGTTTGTATCACAGAACCAGCAACCCACCCCATGCAAATGCTACTCGGTTCGCAAAGCTTGTTGTGGCGCGATGCGCAGGGCGCGGCGGATCGGCGCAATGGAGGCAGCGACGATAACAGTCAGAATGCAGAGTAAGCAAATCAGAAGCGTTACAAGGTCTTGCGGCGCGACGCCGAACAGTTGCGACTTGAGGACCGTCACGGCGGCCAATGCGGCTGGAACGCCGATGATTGTGCCTACCACGATCAGGGCAGCGGCTTCCGATGCAAATAGCGCGACGATGTCTCTTGCTGAAGCGCCTAATGCAATCCGGACGCCTATTTCGCGCGTACGGCGCGTGAGTGAATAGGAAAGGACCCCGTAAATTCCCGCGGCCACGAGCAGCATTGCGAGCACCGCAAACATTGTCGATAAAAACCCGAGTACTTCTTCCGAAGAAAACGCGCCTTCAATCTCGGTTTGAACGGTATGCATGGCGAGAATCGGCGTGTTGGGATCGACACTCCGGATGGCTGTTCTCAAAGTGGGCAACAACGACGCACACGCGCCGTGGCAGCGCGCGAATACAGTCAGGCTGGATGTGAGCAGTTGTCCGGCATCTTGATACAAGGTATCCAGGCTGGTTTCGCGCGGACCTTGGTTGCGAATGTCCGACACGACTCCGATCACCGGCAACTTCCGGCCTTGCCACAGAAGATAGCGGCCAACTGGATTAGCTTCGTGGAAATACGATTTCGCGAGGTGCTCGCTAACGATGTAGACTTGCGGCTTGTCGGGCGTGTCGCCGGCATTAAAATCGCGGCCAGCCAAGATGCGCGCTCCAAACGTGTCGAAGTATCCGGGGCCAACTCCATCAATATTTACCTCCATGCGTGAGCCGCCTTGCAGCGCATCGAGCTCGTTTTTCATCGGCCCTTCAAAGTCCATCCCGAATGCCGTAGCGGCGGCTTTCACGCCCGGCAGATTGTGAAGACGGTCCAGCACGCGGGCATAGAATCGATTTGCCTGCGTTCCGCTATAACCGCCGGACGCCGGCCTGATATCGATAGCCGCAATCTCGTCGGGATGATAACCAAGATCGACAGCTTTCAAATTACGCAGCGTTCCAACCAGAAGTCCCGCAGCCAGTACGACCACGAAGGACAACGCGATCTGCGCGACGACAAACGTTCTACGGAGACCCCCTCCGGCGCGCGTATTCCCAGCGGACGAACCGAGCGCCGTCGTTCGTGCTGCTTGTAAGGCCGGCGCGGTTCCAAACAGCAACACACAACCAGCGGATGTGAGCGCTACAAACGCGAGAACGTGGCCATCTAACGCGAGGTGCA
>DAISJE010000482.1:0-3949 GCA_036821665.1 Bryobacteraceae bacterium
GGCTCGCGCTCGACAAGACCGGCACGATCACGCACGGCAAGCCGGTGCAGACCGATTTCGACCTGCATGCGACGGACGTCGATGCGGCCCGCGTGCGCCATCTCGGCGCGAGCCTCGCGGCGCGCTCCGATCATCCGGTGTCGCAGGCGATCGCCGCGGCGGCGCGCGATGCGCAGACGGACGCGTTCGTCGACGTGGAGGAGTTCGAAGCATTGCTCGGCCGCGGCGTGCGCGGCACCATCGACGGCACACGCTACTGGCTCGGCAACCACCGGCTCGTCGAGGCCATAGGGGCGCAGGTCGGTAAGACAACCGCTCCCAAGGTCTTCATAGAGCGGCACACATCGATCGTGGGCCAGCGCCGCGAGATCTTTCAATTGGGGCCGCGCGGTAAATCCCGAAATGCGAAAGTTCGAGGGATGCACACGCAAAATGAGACGTGTCCGGTCATTGATGGCCTGGCTGTAGTCATCAAGCCTGGTTCGATTGGTTGTGCCCACCTCACGCAGAATTGCACCGGAGCGAGCCATAATATCCGGAATCCGGAAGCCGTCTCCGATTTCGATCAGCTCTCCACGCGAGACGATTACTTCGTGTCCGGCCGCCAACTCATTCAATGCGAGGTATACGGCAGCGGCATTGTTATTAACGACGATTCCAGGCTGCCCGAGCAAGGCCTCCAGCAATCCAGCAATATGCGCGTCGCGCTTGCCTCGTTTGCCGGACGCAAGATCGTATTCGAGATTGGAATAACCGCCTACAAACTTAAAATCCGTAAGCGGCGCGCGGCCAAGATTGGTGTGCAGAATCACGCCCGTGGCGTTGATTACCGGACGAAGCGAAGCGCTCGAAAGCGCCTGAATGCGATCGTGAACAACACGCTCTATATTTGCCAAGTCAATTGAAGCTCCTGACTTCAACGCATTGCGATGAGCAACAAGAACGGCCCTTACTTCATTGGCAACAACATCGTGCGGCAGCCTGTCAGTCGGCGTCAGCTTCCGCAATATCTGATCAACAGACGGGAGACCTCGCAATGAATCCATCTTGAGAATCCATTATCAGGCGATAGCCCACTGTTTCAGCGCCTGCTTGAGATAGGCACCGGTGTAGGATTCCGGAACTGCCGAAATAGCTTCGGGAGTCCCCTGTGCAACAATGCGGCCGCCCGCTTCCCCGCCCTCTGGGCCGAGATCGATAATCCAATCGGCAGCTTGAATAATATCCAGGTTGTGCTCAATGATCAGAATGCTCCCGCCATTGTGAATCAGACGCTCAAACGATTGCAGAAGCTTAGCAATGTCATCGAAGTGAAGTCCTGTTGTGGGCTCGTCAAACAGAAAAAGCGTCCCTTGGCATGTGGACTGCGCGAGATGAGCGGCCAGCTTCACTCGCTGTGCTTCTCCGCCGCTCAGTGTCGTTGCAGATTGTCCCAGACGCAAATAACCGAGTCCTACATCCTGCAATACCTTCAGCCGGGCGGCGAGACGAGTGGTACCCGCGAAAAATGAGAGCGCCTCACGTACAGTGAGTTGCAGAACTTCGTGTATATTAAGGCCCTTGTAGCGAATATCGAGAACGCTTTGCTTATAGCGCGTGCCCTTGCACTCCTCACAAACCAGTTCCACGTCGGCCAAAAACTGCATCTCGACGGTAACCGTTCCATCGCCCTGACAGTTCTCACAGCGTCCGCCTGGAATATTGAATGAAAAATGACCCGCCGTATATCCACGGCGCTGCGCTTCCGGCGTGCCGGCGAACAGCTCGCGGATAAGGTCAAAAGCTTTGATGTACGTGACAGGGTTGGAACGCGGCGTCCGTCCAATGGGTGATTGATCCACCATCACCACACTCGTCAGCAACCCGGCTCGTTCGACGCGCTTGAGCGGCAGTTTGCGGCCGCCGGGCTCGCTATCGGACCCTTCGCTTTCTTTGGCACGCTGGCGCTCTTTGTTCACTTCGAGATCAAGCGCTTTGTAAATAACGTCGTGAACCAGGCTGGATTTACCGGAACCGGAGACCCCAGTCACGGCGACCATCATGCCGAGCGGTATCTCCACATCAATATTCTTAAGATTATTGGCACGCGCACCGATGAAGCGAATGGTGCGTTTCGGGTTCACCTTTCTGCGATCCAGCACCCGCGAAACGGCTAGTTCGCCCCGAAGATAACGCCCAGTCAAGGACTGCGAGGCTTCGCGGTCCGTTAGCGCCGGGGGCGCCAGCAGTTGACGGTAAGTTCCCGAAAAGATTACACGGCCGCCGTTCTCGCCGGCACCTGGTCCGAGATCGATAATCTCGTCGGCTTCGGCCATGATCTCCGCATCGTGCTCAACTACAACAATGGTATTTCCCAGCTCGCGTAGATCTTTCAGAATGTGAATGAGACGAGCGGTATCGCGACTGTGCAGTCCGATGGAAGGTTCATCGAGGACATAGGTCGCGCCGACCAGACGCGAACCGAGGCAGGTAGCAAGCTGTATACGCTGCGCTTCGCCGCCTGACAGCGTTGCCGAGAGCCGATCCAGTGTCAAATACTGAAGCCCTACATCATTTAAAAATTTGCAGCGCTGACGGATTTCATCAAGCACCCGTTCCGCTATCTCGGACTCCTCGGGACTGAGTTCGAGCCCGTCGAAAAATTCCTGCGCTCGCGCAATATTCATCCGCGAGACTTGCGCGATATTGCAATCAGCCAAGCGCACCCACAGAGCTTCGGGCCGCAGCCGCGCGCCGCGACAAGCCGGACACTCGGTATAAGCGCGATATCGGCTCATGAACACGCGAACGTGTACTTTGTACTTCTTCTTTTCAACCTCTGCGAAAAATCGGTTGATGTGGGTCCGGACGAGCTCCTTCTCTTCCGCTTTGAGCTCGCCGTATGGAACGTTCAGACGAATCTTTTTGCGCGTTTTCGGCTCGAAAACTTCTTCGTAATACCAGGAGTACTGTGGCTTGGTCCAAGGATCGATGGCGCCCTCTGCAATCGTGAGCGTGGGATCGGGAACGATAAGATCGAAATCGTAATCGATCGTATTGCCGAATCCCTGACAGACGGGGCAAGCGCCAATCGGGTTATTGAAGCTGAAGAGCGTAGGCTCCGGATTGGTTGCAATGAGCCCACAGACCTTACAAGCAAATTTCTCGCTAAAGTGCAGCGTGACAGGATCAGCCACCCCCGCTTGTTCAAAGAAGACATCGCCGCTTTCGCGATAGCAAATTTCAACGGTATCCACGATTCGCTGGTGTGAATCCGGACGGATCACGATGCGGTCCGCGAGTATATACACCGGCTTAGAGAAATCGATCTCCAGCAACGATTCGGGCGTCGAGAATTCGAATGTGCGACCGCCTTGAAAAAGGCGGTTAAAACCTTTCTTACGGAGATCGAAGAGAGTGTCGCGTAGCGCCGCCGAATCGGGCTTCCCGGTCGATTTGGGTTGCACCCTTACAGGGAAGAGTGCATACCAGCGCGATCCTTCCGCTTGCGCCAGCATGCTTTCGGCGACCTGATCAACTGAGTCGCGCTGGATGCGTGTACCGTCGTTCGGGCAATACGTTCGGCCGGCGCGTGCCCAAAGCAGGCGCATAAAATCGTACAATTCGGTTGCTGTCGCGACCGTCGATCGCGGATTGCGCGTCTGGTTCTTCTGCCTGATGGCAATCGGGGGAGCGATTCCGAGAATCTCATCGACATCGGGCTTCTCCATTCGCTCCAGGAACTGGCGCGCGTAAGCGGAGAGCGATTCCACATATCGCCTCTGGCCTTCGGCGTAGATGGTGTCGAACACTAAAGACGATTTGCCGGAGCCGGAAACTCCGGTAACAACCGTAAGCCGATTGTGCGGAATATCGACATTGATGTTTTTAAGGTTGTGAACGCGCGCGCCACGGATTGCGAGTACCGGGCGAGCCGCCGCTTCCACCTCTTCGGATGCGAACGTTTCGC
>DAISJE010000483.1:0-3944 GCA_036821665.1 Bryobacteraceae bacterium
TCGGAATGCCGGCTTCTCGCGAGCTATACCGGCAAAACTTTACAGCCCCGTGATCATGGATCCTGTCTTCGGTTATGAGGCGATCAATGTGGAAGCCCAGCAAAGCGACCAGGCGTCTCTATTGAATTGGATGCGCAACATGGTTGCGCTCCGTAAGCTGTTTCGTTTGTTTGGCCGTGGCACACTCGAATTTCTCCATCCCTCGAATCGCAAAATTCTTGCTTACATCCGAAAATATGGCGGCGAACAGGTTCTATGCGTCTCTAACCTTTCTCGATTTGCGCAACCGGTAGACCTGGACCTGGCTGACCTCGAAGGTATGGTTCCCATAGAAATGCTGGGCTATGTCGAATTCCCGCGAATCACACGTCAACCGTACCGCTTAACGCTGGGGCCATATGGCTTCCTCTGGCTGGAATTGCACGAGACGCCCGAACCGGTGTCGGAGATCTCCGTTACAGACCTGGATGAATCGAAACTGACTCTCGGGACAGGATTGCCGGCTCTATTCGAAGAACCCGCACGAATTCACGCAGAAAGCGTGCTCCTACCCGAGTATCTTGCCAAACAGCGCTGGTTCGATGCCAAAGGCCGCCACGTTAACTCGGCCCGTATTGCCGATTGGGCGCTTCTCGAAGGTCTCAACGCCGCTCTCTGTCTGGTGGCAGTTGCGTATGACGACGAGTCTGAAGATCGCTATTTCCTTCCGGTCGCGGTCAGCTTGGGAAAAAAAGCAGAGAGCATTGCAGGATCTTCTCCAAATTCCATAATCTCTCCCGTGTCGACGCCGGATGGGGATGGCGTTTTGCACGATGGCCTTCTCGACGAAGATCTCCGCGCGGTCCTGCCGAACCTGATAAAAGACGGGCGCGAAGTACATACGCAACGGGGGCTGCTGAGAGGGCGGCCTGGTACCCTTTTTCACGAACGACAGGAAAGCGTTGACGCGCACAGCACTTCGCGACCTTGCCCGGTAGATCAGAAGAATTCCTCCACCGTTTACGGCGAGCGGTTCATTTTGAAGTTGTTACGCCGCTATGAATGCGGCAACAATCCCGAAGCAGAAATCGGGAGACGGCTAACGGAGGAAGCGCATTTCGACGCCATTCCGCCTTTTGCCGGTTCTCTCGAATATCTAGCCGACAAAACCGAGCCGGCCACGTCGTCTATCCTGCAGTTCGCCGCTCAAAACGAGGGCGACGCCTGGAAGTGGACACTCGAGGAACTGGATCGCTATTACGAGCATTGCGCGCCGCTGACTTATCCACAGCCGGATCCGATTAAGGAAAAGATGGACCTGCTGGAACTCATCGAGCAGCCCGTTCCCGATTTGGCGCGCGAGCACATCGGTATTTATCTCGACGCGGCCGCTGTATTGGGAAAGCGTACGGCTCAAATGCACATGGCATTAGCTTCGCTGGATGGGCCGGAGTTTATCCCGGAACCGGCGAGGGCGGATGACATCGCTTTGTTACTGGCCAAATTTCGTGAAAATGCCAGCAGGGCGTTCGATGCCTTGAAGGCCAAGGTTTCTCAATTGCCGGACGATGTCATTGAAGCCGCGGGGCTCGCGTTAGGCCGCCGCCGCCGTGTGATCGATCTTTTCAGATTGCTGGACGCGCGGCAAATCAGCGCGTCCCGCATTCGGATCCATGGCAACTACCATCTCGGCAGTGTACTTCGCGTGAAAAGCGACTACGTTATTATCGACTTCGAAGCCGATCCTTCACTTTCGCTTTCCCAAAGGGGTGGGAAGCAGCCGCCGCTGAAGGATGTTGCCAGCATGCTACGCTCTCTTAGCTACGGCGCTTACGCCGCACTTCTGAATTACACGGCGAGGCGGCCAGTGGAGTTGGGAAATCTCATTCCGTGGGCGCGTCTGTGCGAACGCGGCGCAGCCAGCGCGTTTCTCCACGCTTATCGCGAGACCCTTGGACCGGACGAGTCGATTACCGGCGATGCGGATTCTTTCCGGCTTCTGCTGCAAGCGTATGTTATGGATCAGGCGTTAAATGAGTTGCTCTATGAACTAGATACTCATCCAGCATGGGTTCGCATTCCTTTGGAAGGAATTCTCTCGTTGTCTTTATAAGACCGAAACAGTTATTTAACTTAGAGGAAAGATGGCGGAAACGAGTACCCTTCCCGAGCAGGCAAAGCAGCAGATCGAACAGATTGGAACCGTCGATCTGGTGATCGGGCTTGCGGATCAGGGGGCGAGTGACGATCTTGCGGGCATCGCCGGAAAAACCCGGGAAGCGTTAGCTCAGTTAGCTAAACCTGTTCGTACTGTACTGCTGCATAGAAGTTCGAACACTGCTCCAGTTGCTGCCGAAGCAGGGATTGACGGCGACTCGCTGCAACTTCTCGCCTATTCGCCGCCGGCAGCCCGTCCTCCTGTGATGTTAGTGGAGACAATATCGGATGCTTACAGGAGCATCGGAGATGTCGCCCAAAGCTTGGATGCCCGGGCTTGCATTATGCTGGCATCAAGTTCGGAAAGCCTGACTCCGGAATGGATCTACCGGCTCGCCGGGCCAATCTTAGACCAAAACTTTGATTTGGTCGCTCCATGCTACGCCCCGCATAAATTTGAAGGGTTGCTGAATCATGCAATTCTCTATCCTGTTACCCGCGCTCTGTATGGAAAGCGAATTTTGAATCCGTTAGGCCCCGATTTCGGTTTTTCGTCGCGCCTGTTTCAAATTCTTCTGGTTGACTCTTCGAAAAATCGGGTCGGCGGCACGCGTTTGCCGTTGATCGCTCCGGAGGCGATCATCAGAGGCTTAAACGTGTGTCAGGCTCAACTGGGCAGGAGAGTCTACCCACCGGTCGATTGGAAAAATCTCGATTCAATTCTTGCCAACGTCCTCGACCCGCTGTTTCTCGGAATCGAACGGGATGCTCCTTTCTGGCAGCATGTACGTACTTCGGAGGCGGTTCCGACATATGGCGATCCTCCTCTTGCCACGGAGGAGAACATACAGGTAGACACTAAGCGGCTCATCGATCCATTTAAACTGGGCTTTCGGAATCTACGTGAAATCTGGGGGCTCGTGCTGCCGCCCAGCGCTCTTTTGGAATTAACTAAAGTCGACCGTCTGCCGCCCGAGCAATTTCGAATTCCCGACGAACTTTGGACAAATATCGTCTATGATTTTGCGCTGGCATATCATCTTCGGACCCTAGGGCGCGATCACTTGCTACGTGCGATGACTCCCTTATATCTCGGATGGGTGGCATCATATGCAATTGAAGTAGAGTCTTTGGGCACCGCCGCCGTACAGAGACGTTTGGACCGGCTCTGCGCCGCATATGAAAGCAGAAAGCCGTATCTGGTATCGCGATGGCGCTGGCCGGATCGCTTCAATCCCTGATCGTGCAAGACAAGAAAGGAATAGGCAATGTGGAATCAAATTCGACTAGCTCTGAACGAATCGACAGCTCGTGTTATCAAACAGGTTGCCAATCTTTTGCCAGGTCTTGCAGCGCTGATCGTAGCGCTGATTGTTGCGGGCTTTTTAGCCTGGATCATTACGTTTCTATTGCGGCGATCGTTGCGCCGGATTCATTTTGATGAGCGCTTGAACACCTGGGGATTGCAAGGTCTCGCTTACTGGTCCGCGTCGGAGACTCCCACCGTCCTGATAACGCGTGTCGTCTGGTGGATCGTTATGCTGATCGGCTTCTTAATCGGCATCTCGGCATTCGATGCAACATTGACCCCCCGGTTTTTCGAGCGGCTGTTCGGTTATTTGCCGAATGTTTTTGCAGCCCTGATTTTATTGTTCGGTGGAACGATTGCAGCCCGCTTTCTTTCGCGGAGCGTGCTGATCGGCGCAGTAAACATGAATCTGCAATATGCGCGCCTTCTTAGCGCCGGAGTCAAATGGATGGTCCTGGTATTGACGATCGCGATGGTCCTGGATCATTTGTCCATTGGC
>DAISJE010000484.1:0-3941 GCA_036821665.1 Bryobacteraceae bacterium
TGCGGAAGGTACCGGAGAGACCATGGCGAAAGGCATTCCAGCAAATGGCGGATTTGCCTTCGGCGGATTTAGGTCCGGTACTGAGTTGCGCGTTCTGCTGGTTCGCAGCGACTTGAGCTTCGGTAGACACTATTGAAAAATGCTCCTAAAACCAGTATGCGGGAGCGCTGCAAGCGTTTTGATATTAACTCCTGTAGTATTAACGACATACGATTTGTGACTCGTTTTTTTGTTTAAAGCATGTAGCGATGATCAATCTTTCTCGCCTGGCGGCGGAAACAAGTGTTTCCAAAATTCGCCGAGCGCGCGTATGCGCTCGCGCTGTGGTTCGGCGGCATCGGGGAAAGGAAAAGGATCGAAGCACCGTGTCTTGTTATAGCGAGGCCTGTCCTCCAGCGTGCCACCCGCTGCCAGTGCCCACCACACATGCACGCGACTGGAAAGGACGCCCAGGAAGTAAGCATCATCGAGCGCGATATTGACAAGCATGTTGTCGGGCAGGATGGCGGCATCGAGGAATACAAAGAAACGATGCTTGAGGTTTCGACGGTGCTGATGTAACGATTAAGCCCGGCGAGGAATTTGGTCGCTTCCCTGTTTTGCTTCTAAAACAAAACAATTCTTCTTATACAGGTCGATGCGACCGAAGCTAGTGGTTCCATCGCCGTTGTGGAAGTGGACCGCTCGCTCGAAGACGTACGAGTTTTGCGAATCGTGGGCGACGGTCGGGTTTGGACGCGGCACGCCGATCAGGTCGCATAATTCCGAGAGAAAGAGTTGATAATTGGCTCGTTCGGCGGCACCGGAGTTTTTCCAGCGGCCGATGAACTCTGGCGCTGGATTCGATTCCAAACTGGAGGACAATCCGATAGTTTAAACCGCGCTCGCAACCGATAGGATTTCGGATAGCCTGATGCCGCTCATCGGCCGCTCTGAACGTTGGAACGAAGTCACCGCGGGCCGGGCATGCCTCGGCCCCTACGAGCCTACCGATTGATCGTACGCCGATCCATACTGAGGTCGCTGACGCTCCCTGGCTCAGTTTCAGCATGTTGGCACGATCGAAACGAAGCTCGGAAACCGGACATTTGTTTAAGTCAACGGCATTGGGCTACGTGCCGGCCGGAGAGCGGGCCCGAGGGGCCCGCGCAGCGCGAGGCGCCGCCCCACCCGGCAGCAACAGCACATGGCCAGACTCCAGGGCGGGAATGAATTCCCGCGCGGACTAAAGTCCGCCCCACGTTTCGCTTGCTCACGGCTCAGTGCGGGATATGAAGACGTTCCAGCAAAGGGGGGAATCGCGGGTCCGAGCGGAGCGGGTCTAATTCGGGGTCGAGCGCCAGGTAATTGAAATGGGAATCGCGCTCGGTATATGCGCGTTCCAGCCATTGGAAAGCCGTGTTCTTCTCGCCAAGGGCAGCGTGAATGACGGCGATTGAGTACGGCGAAAAATAGGAAGGCGGAGGCGTACGCTTGAGAGCTTCGATAATCTGACGGGCTTTCACTTTATTTCCTACGGCTGCATATGCCCAGCCGAGATCGCGAGTCACCAACGGCGTTGTTCCCAAGCTCTGCGCCAGCTCCAATTCCGCGATAGCGGCGGAATACCGATGCTCACCTATATATACCTGACCCAAACACCAATGGCCCATTGCGAAATGAGGATCTAAATCAAGTGTTTTTTGACACTGCTGAAGGGCCTCCTCGTATCGGTCAGCATCACGGAAGACTCTACCGAGGGTGCCGTTGATGGGAAGCGAAACCGGGTCCAGTTCGCGAGCCTTCTTCATTTCAGCCACGGCGCGGTCGCCCTTGCCTACGTCGATCCAGGTTTCTGCGTACCAGTGGTGTGCAAGTGCGTAACTCGGATCGAGCGCGAGCGCTCTCTGGAAATCCCGTTTGGCAGCAGACCAGTCGAAGTCCCAGCAGGACGTCGCCATCGCTCGAGCGGTGTATGCCTCCGGGAGCGTATCGTCCAAACGTATGGCTTCGTTAGCATACGCTTTGGCTTTGGGAAAACTCTCGGCCGGCGCCAGCACTTCATAACTGCCAAGCACGTCGTAAGCGACGGCCAGGCCCGCATACGCCGGCGGATATCGTGGATCTCTCCGTACAGCTTCCTGAAAATACTCCAGCGCTTTGTTCATCGATGTGGCGTTGCGTCTGGCTAGAAAGTAGCGTCCTCGCAGGTAATCCTCATATGTCCTGGCATCAGGATTTTCACCGGATTTTGAGCTAACGCTCGGCCGCCCCGCCAACCTGATCTGAATCTTGCTCCGAATATCCTCAGCAACATCGCGCTCCAGATCCAAAATATTATGAAGATCACCCTCATAAGACTCCGCCCAAAGGTGACGTTCGGGCAAGGGAGTGATTAACTGCACCGTCATGCGAACACGATCCCCATAGCGCTGCAACGTACCTTCCACAAGGGCATCGACATTCAGTTCCCGCGCGATTTCCAGAACCGGCTTGATTGTGTTCTTGTATCGCATGACGGATGTCCTGGAGATCACTCGTACCGGGCTTGCGCGGGCAAGCTCGGTAATGAGTTGCTCCGTTATACCTTCTGCCAAGTAATCTTGGCGAGCATCCCGTGACAGGTTCCCAAATGGGAGAACGGCCAAGGACTGTATACGAGCTGCATGGCCGGACGAGACGAACCGTACCAGACGTTGCCATCCCAAACCAGCGAGCAATGCAATCAGAGAAACCAAGATAAGAACGCCGCCGATGCGCCAGTTCCTCGGCAATCTTGCGACTTTAGCCGGGGATGCGGGTTCTTCCGAAAGACTTGCAGCGGTTTGTTGAGCCGGAGCCTCCGCCGCTACATCGGCTGCGAATTCCGGCGATTGGGCTGCCTTTCGGGTCTGACGCCATGCTTCCAGTTCACCGCTGTATGCGTAAACTGAACTTCCCCTCTCATGCCGCAGCCGATGTACAGGGAGGCCTTCGGTTGCTTCCCATCTCCGGACCGTCTTTTCACTCCGGCCCAAATACGAGGCGATCTCCTTCCAGGAATCTAATCGCTTGAAAGGCTCGGCGGATGGCGAAGAGGTTGCGGAAGGGTCTGGCGGAGATTGCCAACTGCCGTTCATATCTGGCCGTCCGCAGCTTAGGGGGCCATTATACATAACCGCCAAGACGGTCAAAAGCGGTCACGCGATCTTGTCCCATTGTGTCCGTTGCTCAAGCGCCGCTCGCGCGTTACAAGCGGCTATGGGGAGAACTATTCATGGATAAACCAGACATTTCTCGACGCAACTTGCTGAAGGGTGGCGGGGCGTTGACCGGATTCAGCATGTTACGCGCCGCGTTCCCGTCGTCGGCGTTGTCGCAATCAGACGAGGAGGTGCTTCCGTGGTTCGACCAGCCTCCACCGGACGTCGTCGACAATGTGCAACCTTGGGAAAAGCTTGACACCTGGATAACGCCGATAGAGCGCTTCTTCAATGTCAACCACTACGGCCAACCGACTTCTTTGGATGAGTCTACGTGGCGGCTCGACATCGGAGGACTTGTATCCCGTCCGCGATCTCTGACTGTAGACGAGATTAAGGCACGGCAGCGCCGGGCGCAGTTCTTCACTCTGGAGTGCTCCGGCGACAATGGATTTCCCAATTTCAGCAGCGCCATCGGAAATGCCGAATGGGCCGGCACCCCCCTCGCGCCACTGCTTCACGAGGCAGGAATTCTGGAGCAGGGGATCGAAGTAGTGTTTTACGGCATCGATAGCGGCGAGGTTACAATCCGAGACAACGATGGAATTCTCAGGCGCGGTCGTACGGGGCACGTGGAGAAGGGTGCCGGCGGCAATCTGGATCTGACTATTACCGAGCAATTCGCGCGCAGCATGTCCGTTCAAGAGGCACTTCACCCGGCCAATTTACTCTGCTATGAAATGAATGGCGCGACGTTGCCGGTAGAGCATGGATTTCCTT
>DAISJE010000485.1:0-3940 GCA_036821665.1 Bryobacteraceae bacterium
CCGGAACTCTACAAAGAAGCTCAAGAGGGACTTGCCAGCGGAAATTTATCAAAGGCCGAAGCCGCTTTCCGCGGAATTCTCGCAGTCGCTCCGCAGGATCCCGGTGCGCACGTCAACCTGGCGGTCGTGTATATGCGGCGCAAGCAATGGGAGCCGGCTTTAGAGCAGCTCCGCCTGGCGCAGAAAATTGCGCCGAATGTAGCGGGCATCCGGCTCGATATCGGCCTTGTTTATTACCGGCAGAATCGTTTTGAGCAGGCGATCTCCCCACTGGAAAGCGTAGTTCGCGATCAGCCGGCCAATTTACAGGCCGCTTATTTGCTCGCTTTGTGCTATGTATTCACGGATCGTTATGCGAGCGCGGTACCGCTCATCGAAAAACTGTGGGATGCCCATTCGAGCGATCTTGCGTTTCTGTATGTAGCCGCTGTGGCGGGTGACGGCGCGCATCGCTCGGATCTCGAACAGAAAGCCGTGCAGCGGATGATGGAGGTCGGCGGCGACTCGGCCGAAGTGCATCTTTACATCGGCAAGGCGTATCTGGCGCGTGCGCAAGATGACGAAGCACTGAAGAACTTTGAAATCGCCGCCCGCATGAAACCGAGGCTGCCGTTCGTTCATTACTATCTAGGCGCTGTATTGCGCCGCCGCGACGATTTGCAAAGGGCGAAACAGGAATTTCTGGCAGACGCCGCCATTGAGCCGGATGTTGCGCTCAACTACGACCAGCTAGGCAATATCTCCGTCGCGCTAGGGCAAACGGCGGAAGCTGAGCACTACTTTCGCGAAGCTCTGCGGCTGGACCCGACAATCGCGAGTTCCCAATTTGGTCTGGCGAAGCTCCTAAAGGCGCGCAGCGATGCGATGGGCGCTTTAGAGCACATTGATGCGGCAGAGCGGGTCAACCCGGATAGCGCGAGCGTGCACTATCTAAAGGCGCAGATTCTCAAACTGGCCGGGCGGGAAACGGAAGCGCGGCAAGAGCTGGCGACTGCGACGCATATTCAAAAATCCGTGCGCGACAAGCTGCAGCAAGTGATCAGCGGAAAGGAAACCGCCGATCCGCAATTGCCGGGGACACAGTAGGAGGATTGATTTCACAGACCGGTGAACTAAAGTTCACCGCTGCACGCTAAAGACGTGCGCCACGGTTTATTGCGGGGATCCCATAATAACGGCCTGGTCGCGTTCGAGATAGCTTCGACGGAGATTCTGCGACAGCGTCAGCTCTTTTTGCGCGAGTTTCGGTTGCCCGAGCTTCCGATAGGCCTCATACAACTGATAATGAACGTTGCCGTAGTGGTCCGATCCAGCGGCCCTTTCGAGTTTCGGGATGGCTTTGGCAAACTGCCCCATGCGCAGATAGGCGGTTCCCAATAAGCTGTTCGCTTCAGCCAGATCCGGTTGAAGGCGCACAGCTCGCTCCAGGTAGGGCAGCGCCTTTTCGGTTTCCCGCTCTTGCACGTATAAGCGCCCCAGAAGATAAAGCGCGTGGGTGCGCGAAGGATCGAGAGCCAAGGCCTTTTCCAACTCGCGTTCAGCCGCGTCGTTATCCTGGCTATCGAAATAGACTTCGCCGAGCGCATCATGAAGTTCCGGCTCGTTTGGGCGCAGGTCGAGAGCCGTCTGAAGCTCTTTGACCGCTTCATCGAATTTCTGGCGAAGCGCGTACCCCTCGGCGCGCAGTTGGTGGGTACGCCAGGAGTCGGGAAAGGACTCCTGCAATTGCGCGTACGCCTCGGCTCCCTGCCCTTGATACGTGCGCTCTAGCCAGTAGCTGGCCTCTTCATTTTCAGCATTTATGCCTTGCACTTGCGCTAAGACGTCGGCTGCAAGTTGGTATTGTTGGGCGCTGAAGTGCTCTTTTCCCAACTGCAGCAGTTGCGAACCAGCCAGGTCCTTGCGAGGTTTTAGCGATGCAAGCTGTCGTTCCAGGCGAAACTCCGTTTCGGCTTCGTCCTTTTTTCCTTGCTTCAAATATGTGTTGCCCAGCGCGGTATGCAAACCGGCTTGTTTGGGCGCAACGTTCAGCGCCTTCTGATACTCCTTTGCAGCGTCGTCCCAGCGCTCGCGTTGAAATAAAAGATCGCCAAGAAAGCGGTGGCCCCAGGCGGAGTCAGGATAGAGGTGCGCTCCCCGGTATGCCAGGCGAGCAGCCAAGTCCAGGTATTCGTGCCCAAGTTTGAACAAAGCATCTGGTTTGTCGGAATCGAGCAGAGCGATCTGACGGAACTGCTCAGCCGCGCTACGGAAATCTTCCTGCGCCAGATAGGAAGAAGCCAGAGCTTCGTGGGCATCCTGATTGGAAGGGGCAAGCTTGAGTGCCTGGCGCAGATATGGAACCGCCTTTTGCGCAGAGCCCAGTTTCAGGTAATCCATTCCGACAATGAGGTTGGGGCCGAGCAGATTTGGTCTTTCATGCAGCGCCTTTGTGAGATGGTGTACCGCTGAATCGTAGTCGAAAAGGCTCTGGTAAGCGAGGCCAAGATTAACTTCCGCTTCAACTATGGTTGGGTCAAGCGCCAGCACCTTCTGAAATTGTTCCGCAGCGCGGGCGAATTCATGTTGCTGCATTGCCTGCTGGCCGGCGCGAAAAGCCTGTTCGATTTGACCTTCGGATGTCTGGCCCGGGGCGGCCGTGCCGAGCACGAGAAGAAACGACAAGGCCGCCGCGAGTCTCGGCATTTTTCAAGTGTCGCAGAGGCGGAAAAGGCCGGCATGAATGCCGGCCCTGCAGCCTGAAGGCCGCGCCACCTGCTAAAAAGTAAATCTCAAGGCGAACTGCACGATGCGCGGGAGATTGTACTGCCCCGTAACCTGCCCGAAACTGGAGCCGCCGCAACAACTCGTATTCGGCGGATTGAATTGCACTCGATTGAAGAGGTTGAAGAACTCTGCCCGGAACTCAAGCCCAAGCCGATCGTCGGGACCGAACTTAGTATTCTTGAACGCCGCAAAGTCGAAGTTCTTGACTCCATCCGCTCTTATGTTTGGTTCGGTGCGTGAGTCGTTACCGTAGCCGTAATCCGTGCCGGCGATGAAGACGGAGGGATCGAACCAATGAGCGAGTCGTTGGTCCAGAGAGCCGGAGGTTAGGTGCGACAGAGCGGTTCTGGTCGGTACGGCGCAGCCCACATTGGGAATGCCCGAGCTACTGAGCGCACCCGGGCAGCCTCCGATGATGATGGGGAAGCCGCTCTGGAAGGTGATGATTGTATTGATTCCCCACCCACTGATGAGTTTGTCCGCAATCCCATGCACGTTACCTAAGAGTTTTTTGCCCTTGCCGACAGGCAGGTCCAGAACGGAGGCGAGCACCAGGCGCTGCGGGACGTCGAAACCGTCCAGACTTCGCTCAGCGCGGAGATTATAGGCATTCGTATCGCCCCAGCCCGGCGAGGCGGCTTCTAACCAGTTAATTTCCGAATTGGTGTTGTCGATGAGTTTAGACACCGTGTAGGTGGCTAGGATTTGCGCACCCGCTGCGAACCGCTTCTGCACTTTCAATTGCATGGAGTGATAAATGGAATCGCGGTTGTCCGGCTCGGCCATATGCACATCGTCAAACTGAGGAAAAGGCAGGAGCAATTGAGCTGCTTTGATCGTCGGATTGGCACTGATGTTGCCCGATTGCATGACGCCATAGAATGGGTTGGGCACGAGAGCCGTAAGGGCCGCAACCTGCGCCGCATTCTGGGGAAGATACTGCGGAGCCAGTTGATCGAGATCCTGATCATGCATCGGTAAATGGGTCCCTTTGGATCCGGCATACGCTATATCGAAGAGCGTGTTGCTGGGAAGCTGATGCTGGATGTCGAAGTTCCATTGCTGGACATACGGAGCGGCATTGCTACTTAGCGGGGCCTCATTTCCGGCACCTTGGACATTGATAAAGGACTGGTCGCGCCCAGGCGGCGGAGCGATTCCGCCGGGAAACGGA
>DAISJE010000486.1:0-3940 GCA_036821665.1 Bryobacteraceae bacterium
ACTCTTTTCAGGAATTGAGACCGCAAGAAGCAAGCTATTGCCTTTCACTGCGAGCGTCAGATTGTCTAAGGCGCTCGCCAGGATGGCGGCTCGCGGATCCTTCTGCCGCTCCATCTGCAGCATACTCGCGAAGAAGCGCACCACGTCCTCAAGCGAGGTCGCGTCCTGGGGAGAGCGCGCAGTGGCATCAATTGTCACGTCCACGGTGTTGCCAAAGCGGACTCCACCGCTCGACGCCAGAATGGATTGAAGCGCCTGCATGGCCTGAGCCGGCGGTCCATTTTTTTCCGGAGCGACGTGATGTCTGAGGAAACTCCCGCCCGCTAAGGAGACAAACCAGGCATCGTTGTCGCCGACCTGATCGATTTTCTGCTGCAGGGCCGGATCCAGCACAGAAGGAGTCGAGCGGTTGGCCAAGATCTGGTGCATGGTAGCCAAATCGGCCATAATCGCGACGCCGACATCGGGAAACGCAACAGCAGTAATCTGGCCGCCGTGATTCCCGTGGGGGAGCAGCAGCTCGACTCCTTGATAAGTCTGGACAATCGCACCCTTTGTTTTTGCAACTCCCATAATGCGCTCCGGATCAAAATTTCCACGAGCCAGAATCGCAAACCGGGATTGCGCCCCGTCGCTAGGCCCGGAGCTTTCGAAGATCAGGTTTTGCAAGTCGCGGCGGGGATCGAAGCCGGTTTGCCGAATGAAATCCGCGAAATCCGGATCTTCATTCTGAGATTTACTCAGCAAATATTGTCCGAACTCCGACGTGCGCGCCTGAAGGACGTCGATACTGGTGACAATTCGAGCATCCGCCGGCACCATAGACAGCAGCCCGTTATCCACCGAAGCAAATAGCGACACCGAGCCAAGAACCAGCAGCGACGGCATTAACAAATAAGGGCGGTACATAAAAGACCTCACCTCAACTTACGTCTAATAGCTAAAAAAGTTCCCCAAACCGCCGGGAGCTTATAAATCGGCCCGTTTATTCCGCGTTGCTCGTTTCGCCGCGGCGCCCAGGAACATGGTCACGCCACCGAGTACGATGGAGACCGGAATCGCCATACCGGCCGTGATGCCCGGCGCGGGATCAAACAGTTTGCACGTGCCCACCGCCAAACAGGCTGTGCCCAGCGCACCTGCCACAAAATAGGTACGGTAAACCGCGTCAACAATGAAGAGCGCTGTTGCAAGACCGATAAATAGGAGCCCGGCGGTTGGCGGCGAATGCCGCCAAAGGAAATACGATCCACAAACCAGCGCGACCGCACCCAGCAGACCGGGCACAATTCGGCCCGGCCAAATAAACTCGCTGTAAATTCCGAGTATTCCGAACGCAGCAAGCAGGAAGGCGGTGTTCGGACTCGTTATCCAACCTCCGAGCAGCCCGATGCGAATGCCGCATCGGCGCTACACCCCTCGGCAGGACGTAACGGCAGATCGAACCAGAATGTAGAGCCCGGCCCCGGGTTGTTATTGTGCGTCCCAATACGGCCGCCCATAATTTCGACAAGCTGTTTACTGATTGTCAGCCCAAGACCCGTTCCGCCAAATCTGCGGCGCGTTGTGCCATCGGCCTGGCAGAATGCTTCAAATATGCGTTCGCGCATCGAATCGGCAACGCCGATTCCGGAATCGATCACCTCGCAATGGAGCGTGCATTCGTTCTCGCCCAGCGCGACATTTATATGGACGCCGCCAGCGGTGGTAAATTTTATTGCATTCGCGATCAGGTTCGTCAGAATCTGGCGAAACCGGACGCTATCGCCATAGATGTAATCGGGCAGCCGGGGTTCGATCTGGAACGTCAGGTTCACGTTCTTGCTGTCGGCGCGCAGCCGTAGCAGCTTGACCACCGCTTTCAAGCTTTCGTGCAGATCAAAAGGTTCATCCGTCAACGAAAGCCTGCCGGCTTCGATCTGTGAAAGATCGAGGAGATCGTTGATAATCGTCAGCAGATCGTTCGCGCACTGGCTTACAGCATCGGCATATTCGTGCTGATCGGGTGTAAGATCGGTGCTCCTTAGCAGATTTATCATGCCCATGATTCCGTTCATGGGCGTGCGAAGTTCGTGCGATGTATTGGCCAGAAACTGCTCTTTGAGCTGCGTCGCTTCACGTGCCAAGCGGAGCGCGGTACTTAGCTCTTCATTCTTCAGTTGCAGTTCCTGAGAAGATTCGAGCAGACGTTGTTGCGCCTGTTTCCGTTCGGTCACATCACGGCCGATGCCCTGAATTGCCACCGGATGGCCGCGGCGATAAATAATTCTTGTGCTGACTTCCAGAAAACGCAGCATCCCGAATTTGGAAACAATCGGCAGTTCATAGTGTTGGGTGGCGCTGCCGCCGAGATGAGCGCGAATGCTATCCATCGTTTGATGGCGGGATTCGGATCCAACCAAGTTTGCAAAATTCTTGCCGAGCAGTTCCGTTCGGGAGTAGCCTGTCAGGTATTCGGCTGCCCGATTAACAGCGACAATCTTGCCCGTCAGGTCGTGCAGAAAAATCACGTCGTTAGCGTTCTCGAAAAGCTCCCTGTAGCGCTCTTCGCTGGTCCTCAGCTTCTCCTCCGCCAGGTGCCGCGCCGTCTCATCCTGAATCATTACGATGCGCGCCGGCACACCCTGGGCATCAAAACTAACGATGATGAGACTAACAATCAGTTCCTGTTTCGCTGCACCATGATGTACAAGCGGGCCGATAGAGTTCGTGGGCTTCCGCAACTCCGACTTGAGATCGGCCAGGTTGCGGCGGCTATCGGGCGCAAATAACTCGGTTACACTGAGCGCTTGAAGCTGCTGCCGCTCGTAGCCATACAGTTTCAAAGCGCTCTTGTTTGCCTCCAGAATCCGGAGAGAATCCAGCGCGTACACAACGGCCGGAACAGGGTTGTCGAAGAATACTCGTTCGTACGCTGAAAGACGAGCCTCCAGATGTGCAATACGGGAATCCGACTCCGGTTCCGCCACCGAAACTATCTCGGTCGATGACACGACAAATTTACTGTAGCAGCGATTGGGACGAATCGGAAGGTAGGCCAGTACGGCTTAAGGTTAGGGCTTCAAATAAATAATGAGCGTGCGCCCATCTGACGTGAATCCCCCGCCAGTGGCCGTTCGAGCCTCTTTTACGGGGTGAGCCGGTGTAACATATTCTTCTTTCGCCACCATTCCGGTCTGCTCCAAACTCTGGCCGATGTAGTCCCGCTCGCCGTCCGTAGCGGGATCGATCTTATGTGTAATACCGTTGTTGCGCTGATCTCGTTCGAAACCGATATCGTGGGTTCCTGCGCCGGCCCAGACGGTCTCGCCGCCTAAGGTGAAGGGCGCTTTCCAGATACGGAAGTGGTGACGCGAAGCCACGACTTTTACCGGGTCGGCTTGGGCATAGCCGAAATCCTGCACACGGCCGAAGAGTTCCAGCTCGCTCATAGGTAGAGTGACATACGCCTCTTTGGAAAGGCTAGCCACAAGCCCGGTGATCACGGCGTCCGTCTTCGTCTTATCGACCGAAACCCAGCCGGCTGCCTTTAAGGCCGAAGTTAAGTTAGCTTGGGAGCCGATCACAATAAAATTCACGCGGTCGCCCGGATTGCCCAGTGCATCGTTCACACGCGCCGGAATATTATCGAGCATCTGCTGTGTGAAGGGAGGCAGATTCAAGGGAATTGCGCTGGCATTCGAAGGCGCTGAAGTGCGCTCGATTACCACGTGATAACTGCCACTCCCATTGAGATTCGCCATTTGATTGATGCCCAAAAACAAACGTCCCGCAATCGGAGCGGTCCGCTGAGCTTTCGCACCAATCAGGAACGGACGTGCTGCAGGACTGTCACCAAAGCGGCCGACCAGAGCGCCACGGCCGGCTTCGTTCACTGGAAACTGCATCAACAGATCTTTCCAGCCGCGTTTCAGACCATCGGGTCCGGCTGTCTGGGGCC
>DAISJE010000487.1:0-3938 GCA_036821665.1 Bryobacteraceae bacterium
TTTACATGGAAGCCGGCGCTGGATCCAAATGCGCGAATTACTATTCGCGGCATCCAGTACGTTCCGGAATCTGCGGTGCGCGAATACAGCATTCGCCGCGCTACCGATGCGTCGGGCGACGTGACTCGTTTCGAGGTACGCCCTGGCGACCGATGGAGCGAGGACGTGGAGTCCGGCGAGAACAAAGAGCGATCCGAACTGGACGGTTACAAGCAGAAGTTCGCCCATGGCAGCGACGTGTGGGGCTCATTCGCGATTTTGATTGAACCTGGCCCGGAATATCGATCCGAATGGACGGCCATCACTCAGATGCACGGAACCATGCTGCGTGCATTTCATCTTCATTTCCAGCAGGGAAAACTGACCATCCTCAGCGAGCACAAGGGTCCCAACGCGGGAGCGGCAATCACCCCTCGTTACGCCGGCCCTCTCTCCCGCAACACGTGGCACAACATCGTATTTCATCTCCGTGAAGGCCCGCCTGACCGCGGGCGACTGGAATTCTGGCTCGATGGGAAAAAAGTCGTCGATTTCAATGGCGAGATCGGTGCGCCGGGAAACCAGGCTTACTGGAAATTCGGAATCTACAGGGGCTATGGACCGATCGCGGCGCCGTTGGCCATCCAATACGCAAACATGGAAATAGGCGCGTCGGATCTCACCGCGAGAATAGCCAATCCGCTGGAAATCAAGCAACTTTCTCAACGGAACTAGGCTGCGCCCTGTTTCGCGCGGCGCAGTCGCAACGCGTTTTCACGCCAGAACAAGTCTACACGCGCCACCGACAGCCCCGGTAGCCGACTGTGGCGGCAGGCAGCTCGCCGTTCTCATCCCCCGTTTCTGTCGATGTATTTCGAGGCAGAGGTTGGTCGCAAAGAAAATGCGAGAGCCGCACGCCCGAGCGTCCCATAGCACCTGAAGCGAGCCGGCGCTATTAAGCACCCCTATTTACGATATTAAATATTTCCATTTAATTGTATAGATAATCATTCGTTACTCGGCTAGGAATCTTCGCGCATGTCCGTTCGACAGCTATTTTGAACGGACGACCATCAAGCTAAAAGCCCGGCGACAATTTTATCATGAAAATCAGTATTTTTGGTCTTGGATATGTTGGCGCCGTAACATCAGGCTGCCTGAGCGCCCAGGGGCATTTGGTTATTGGCGTCGATTACGCGGAGGTGAAAGTCGCGCTAATAAACCAAGGGAACTCGCCGGTAATAGAAAAAGGCCTCGATCAGGCAATCTCAGACGGTGTCCGTAGCGGCCACCTGAAAGCAACTCTGGACGCCGAAGAAGCTGTCCTGGCGAGCGATCTCTCCCTTATTTGCGTTGGAACGCCGAGCAAAAAGAACGGTGATCTTGATACCGGGGCGTTGGAATCCGTTTGCAGGGAAATCGGGGCCGCGCTCCGCAAGAAGCAGTCCTGGCACACCGTGGTCGTTCGATCCACCGTTCTCCCGGGAACCATTCGCAACATCGTAATTCCGGAGCTCGAAAAAGCCAGCGGAAGGAAAGTCGGCATCTCATTGGGTGTCGGTAGCAATCCCGAGTTCCTGCGTGAGGGCACTGCCATTGACGACTTCCACTCGCCCCCCAAGACGGTGATTGGCGCGGAGGACGAGCGGACGGCGAGCGAGATCGAGTCGCTCTACAGCGCGATTGAGGCGCCCGTTATCCGCACCTCGATAGCCGTCGCTGAAATGATCAAATACTCGGACAACGTTTGGCATGCGGCGAAAGTATCGTTTGCGAACGAGATCGGAGTCATTTGCAAGAGCCTCGATATCGACAGTCACGAGGTGATGGACATTTTCTGTCAGGACTCGAAACTGAATCTTTCGAGTTACTACCTCAAGCCGGGATTTTCGTTCGGAGGCTCCTGCTTGCCAAAGGATGTTCGAGCTCTGGTTCATAAAGCTCGATCACTCGATCTGGACCTTCCGCTTCTCGGCTCCATTCTTCCATCAAACGAAAAGCAAACCAATCGCGGCTTCGAGATGATCCTGCAGCGTGGCAAACGCGCGGTCAGCGTCCTGGGAATGAGCTTCAAGGCCGGCACTGACGATCTTCGAGAGAGTCCGATACTCGAAATCATCGAGCGTCTTATCGGCAAAGGGTACGACGTCCGAATCTTCGATCGTAACATCAACCTGTCAAAACTCGTGGGCGCGAACAGAGACTATCTGTTGCGCATGATTCCACATGTTTCTTCGCTGCTCGTGGATTCTCTCGAGCAGGCCCTCTCGCACGGCGAGATCATTGTAATCGGCAACGGCGATCCGGAATTCCGCAACATTGCATCTCGCATCCGACCCGAACAGTTTGTCGTCGACCTCGTTCGTATCCGCGATTTCAACAGCCTGAATGGACAATACGATGGCATTGGCTGGTAAATTTTCAAAGCAGCGACGCATTCTAATCATCGTCGAAAATCTTCCGGTCCCGTTCGACCGCAGGGTTTGGAATGAAGCCACAACCCTGGTGAAGGCAGGGTACGAGGTTTCGGTGATCTGTCCGACAGGGCATGGCGCCGACGCCCGCCGGGAGATTATTGACGGAATCCACATATACCGGCACCCGCTCATAGAAGCGCGCCGGATGCATCTCTATTTTGTGGAGTACAGCGTCGCGCTGTTTTGGGAATTTCTCCTTGCATGGCGCGTGTATTTTGAACGGGGTTTCGACGTCATTCACGCATGTAATCCCCCTGACCTCATCTTTCTGATCGGCGGATTCTTCAAGCTGTTCCTCGGCAAGAAATTCGTTTTCGATCACCACGACATCAATCCTGAACTGTTCGAGGCAAAGTTCGGCAAGCGCAATTTCCTCTATCGGGTGGTTGCAGCGTTAGAACGCTGGACTTTTGCCGTCGCCGACGTTTCGATCGCGACAAACAACTCATACCGGACGATCGCCCTGGAGCGTGGCCGGATGCGACCCGATCGTGTTTTCGTGGTCCGTTCGGGGCCGAACCTTGAGCGCTTGAGGATCGTTCCACCCGATCCCTCGCTGAAAAAGGGACGCACCTATTGCGTCGGATATGTGGGAGTGCTGGGCGCGCAAGAAGGCCTGAAGTATCTGTTGGAGGCGGCCAGGTACATCGTCCATGTACTTGGACGCCACGATGTTCAGTTCTGCATCGCAGGCGGAGGACCGGAACTGGAGCGGCTCAAGACTCTCTCGATCGAGCTCAACGTCGCCGACTACGTGACCTTTGCCGGCCGCATTGCCGACGCGGAACTGCTTAAGATCCTGAATACCGCCGACGTCTGCGTCAATCCGGACGAATGCAATGCAATGAACGACAAATCCACCATGAACAAGATCATGGAATACATGGCGCTTGGCAAACCGATCGTTCAGTTCGATCTCACTGAAGGAAAATTTACGGCGCAAGACGCATCGCTTTATGCGAAATCCAACGACCCAATCGATTTCGCCGACAAGATCATCGATCTGCTTGGGGACCCAGAGCGGCGCAAACGCCTCGGCGAATTTGGGAGAACCCGCGTGCTTGAGGAGCTTGCCTGGCCGCATGAAGCTCCAAAGCTACTGCTGGCATATGAAACCTTGTTTGAGCAGAGTTTGAGGGACGATGCGCGCTCCACAAGGAGCCGGACCGTCGGACGGCTATTCGACCTTTCGACCAGAGATTCTCGTCGAAGAGCGCAGGTTCGACACGCACGCGCTGATGTCACCAAACACGCAGCCAAGGAAGCCACTACCACCGACACGGCTTGAGGTGACGCCGATTTCGGGATACGACGGCAAACTCCGTTCTCCGTTGCGCATGTAAGCGGACGATGCTGGCGCGCCCACCCCGCCGAGACGTGGCAGAATCTGCCATGCGGACGGCGCCATCCGGACGACAGTTCGAAGTTCGGCGGCGCCGGCCATGAAACCGTGCGGTGGGCATCTCGTCGTAAGTTCTGATC
>DAISJE010000488.1:0-3920 GCA_036821665.1 Bryobacteraceae bacterium
ATCAGATGCGCGAGCTCAAGACGAAAGTTCTCGCCATCTTCTTTGGTTTTGAAGTAGTTACCTGCCAAACCCCAGTCGGCGATGGTATCCACTACCCGGTGCACAAGCTGCGCTACGCTGGTCTCCCGCTCCGGCGAGCCCATGCGCCCATGAAAATATTTGCTGGCAACGATGTTTGTTGCGGTCTGCGACCAGTCCGCTGGCGTTTCCACATCGCGCTGCTCGAATATGACAGATCCCTTATCGTTCCCAATGGTCGCGGTGCGAAGCTCCCATGTCACCTGGTCATAGGGCGTGACGCCCGGTTCCAGTTTTGAGGTGAAGAAACGGGGAAATGACACCCCGGCACGCTCTTCTTTCTTTAAAGAGCGGTGTAACTCCTTGACTTTCAATGCTAAATTAACGGTGAGCTGTCCCATGGGGCTCTTTCCTTGGGGGAGGGTATTTCTGCTAACTGCAGTACCCATCTAAACTCTAATTTTCTCACGCGTCAATACAGATTTTTACAGCAGCCACCTAGATGTTGTGGATTTTCTGTGGACAATACTAGATAAAGTGGTACTCGGCGGCTATTTCGGATGCCTTACGGTCCCGTCCGCTACGGCACGATCCTTGCTGTTTTGATGTAGTCAAGCTTTGGGAAGTTCTGTTGCAAATACGGATTACCCAGCTCTTCGATACTCGCTTGACTGGGACCTCGGCCGCTCGGCTGGCCTTCGCCATAGCCTGTATAGAAATTCATCACGTTTTCCATTCCCTGAATCACTTCGCCGAATGGAGTGAACCCTTGAGGATCAAGGCTTGCGCTATTGTCCCCCAGATTGATGAAGACCTGTGTTGTACGTGAATCGGGCTGGCCCGTTTTGGCAAAAACGACGGTGCCTATCTTATTCGAGACCTTCGGCGGATCATCCCGAATCGTATCCTGGCTCCATTGCTTGGTCACTTGTGGATTGCCGTTAATGCCCCACTGCATGACAAACCCCGGCAGCGCTCGAAAAATGGCGTTGTTGTCGTAAAAGCCGGACTTGGTGAGTTCGTAAAAATGATCGGCGCCAAGCGGCGACCAATCGCGATGTACCAGGATGACCACATCACCCTTCGTGGTCGTCAGCAAGACTTTATACTGCGCGGGTCCGGCCTCAGGCGCCTTCTTCCTGGCGCAGGATGATGCCGTCACGGCCAGGACAGCCGCGAAGGTGAGCGATAAAAATCGGCGGCAGCTCACTTTGCATCTCTCCAATTCGGTCCGACGCCGATCTCGACGACGAGCGGCACAGCAATTTGATACACATTTTCCATTTCGGTCTTTACGATTTGCTTTAACTGATCTTCTTCCGCGAGCGGAGCCTCGAACACTAATTCATCGTGGACCTGAAGCAGCATGCGTGATTGCATCGATCGCTCGTCCAGTAAACGTGCAATCCGGATCATGGCGAGCTTGATCAGGTCGGCGGCAGTCCCCTGCAGAGGCGTGTTCACAGCCGTTCGTTCGGCGAATGAACGCGCGGCCGGATTGCGGCTCTGCATGTCCGGTATCGGGCGGCGGCGTCCAAGCAAAGTCTTGGCCACACCGCTCTCGCGGACTTCGGCGATAGTGCGATCGATGAATTCACGCACGCCGGCATAACGCTCGAAGTAGCGCCGGATGTAGAGTTCTGCCTCTTTGCGATCGATGCAGAGCGTTTGTGCCAGTCCGAACGGTGTCTGCCCGTACACGATGCCGAAATTCACGGCCTTGGCAGAGCGGCGCATATCGGGTGTGACCATTTCCGGATGAACTTTGAAGACCTCCGCCGCCGTGCGGGTATGGATATCCTCGTGCCTTGTGAACGATTCCACCAGCACCGGATCTTTCGACATATGCGCCAGCAGCCGAAGCTCGATTTGCGAGTAATCGGAAACAAGCAGCGTCCAACCGGGCTCCGGAACGAAAGCGGCGCGAATCTCGCGGCCCTCTTCGCTGCGGATCGGAATATTCTGCAGATTCGGATTCGATGAGGACATGCGGCCGGTTGCGGCTCCAGCCTGATTGAACGTGGTGTGAACGCGACCTGTGTCAGCGCGAATTAATTGCGGTAACGCATCGATGTAAGTGCCTTTGAGTTTTGTCAACTGCCGGTAATCGAGAACAAGCTGAGCGATGGGATAATTAGCAGCCAAGCCTTCCAGAATGTCGGCGGCGGTCGAGGTAACTTTTCCTTTGCCGTATTTAACCGGTGATGGCAGCGCCATCTCCTCAAATAAAACTTTCCCAAGCTGCTGTGGCGAGTTGATGTTAAAGGGATGCCCCGCCATATCGCAAATCTGTTGCGCAATCCTGTCGATTCGGTCCGAGAGACGAACGGACAATTCGGACAGAGTCGTCGTATCAATCCGAATGCCGGTCCCTTCCATTTGCGCCAGCACGGGAATAAGCGGCAAGTCGATTTCGTTATAGACTTGCCGCAGTTCTTGCGCATCAATCTGCGGACGAAGCATCTGCGTAATCGTGAGCGTCGCTTCGGCCTGCTGCTCGGCGGCAGCATTGAGCTTGCGGTCGAGAAAACGCTCCGCAAGATTTTCCGGCGAGCAGCCTCCGGGATCGGCGCTGATCAGAAAGGCATAGAGCATCGCGTCTTCCGCGACGTTACGCGGCTTGATACCGAGGCTGGAGGCCGCCAGCAACAATGCTTTTGCATCGTGGGCGATCTTTGGGATCGATTCGGATTCGAGGATCGGACGAATCACATCGAGGAGGGAAAGCGGCACGGCGCGTCCCTCACCGATGCGGTAAGAGAGCCCGAAAAAGCCGTTTGTGAGATCGAGCGCAACCGCAAGCGGCGCGTCTTGCGGGCGCTTGCTAAGCCAGTCCTGGAGCGTTGTTGCATCGTTCAAAGTTGCGTAATCGCGACTGGCGCTGTCGTCTTCCGGAGGAAGATCCTTCAACATGCTGAAGAATTCCAGCTCTTTGTAAAGAGCTTTCAATGCGGAGTTTTCGGGCGGTTGCGCGCGCAGGGAAGCCAGTTCCCATTCGATCGGCACTTGGGTATGGATCGTAGCAAGCTGTTTGCTTAACAGGATCTGTTCTCGATTGTTGAGCAGACTCTCGCGATACATCTTGCGCTCTACTTCAGCAGCGCGATCGAGCGTCGCTTCCAGCGATCCGAAGCGTGCAATCAGGTCGCGCGCGCCTTTATCACCAATACCGGGTGCGCCGGGGATATTGTCGATAGAATCGCCCTTCAGCGCGAGCAGATCGGCAACTTGCGATGGCTTGACGCCCATAAACTGCTCGACCTTAGCCGTGTCATACCATTCGTTATCTTTCATGGGATTGAGCATGAAGACACGGTCATTGACCAGCTGCAGCATGTCTTTGTCGCTCGAAACGATGATCACGTCGAGAGGCTTTTTAGGCGGGCGGCACGCAATGGCGCCGATCACATCGTCAGCCTCGTAAGCCGGAAATTCCAGAACCGGAATGCGGAGCGCCTCGAGAATGCGCCGGATATACGGGATCTGCTCGCCCAGATCGCGGGGCATCTCGGTTCGGTTAGCCTTGTATTCGGCGAAGCTCTCGGACCGGAAAGTTGGTTCACTGCTTTCGAAGATCGCAGCGATATAGTCGGGCTTGAAATCCGCCAGCAGCTTCCGCAGCATATTGTGGAAGATGAACACAGCTTCGGTAGAGACTCCCCCACTGGTGCGCATGGGAGGGGCGCCGCTGCGCGCGCGGGCGTGATACGCGCGGAAAATGAAACCAAAGCTGTCAATCAGGAACAGTCGGGGAACAGGCAATACATTCAGGATAAAAGGATGAACTTTCGCTACCCTGTTTTTCTGGACCTTTCAGGGAAAAAATGCCTTGTTATCGGTGAAGGCCGGGAGATCGCGGCGAAGGTGAATGAGGACGAACGCGCGGCGCGGCAGGCCCGCCA
>DAISJE010000489.1:0-3902 GCA_036821665.1 Bryobacteraceae bacterium
TATCGGCGAAGAGCTGATGCCAGAGCGGGCTTCTTGCGCCACCGCCGGAAAGCCTGACCAGAGCGGGACGCGCGCCGAGCGATGCGATGATTTCGAGTCCGTCTTTGAGGCTGTAACAGACGCCTTCCAGGATGGAGCGCACCATGTCGGCGCGCTGATGTTTAGCCGTCAAACCGACCCAGGCGGCGCGGGCATTGGCGTCCAAGTGCGGTGTGCGCTCGCCCATCAGATAGGGAAGCCAGAAGAGGCCATGCCCTCCGGGTGGTGAAAGCGCCGCTTCGGCGGTGAGATCGTCGTATTCGGCGTCGGGTTCGAACCGGTTGCGAAACCATTGCAGGCTCAGCCCGGCGCCTTGGGTCACGCCCATCACGTGCCAGGCGTTGGGAATGGCGTGGCAGAATGTGTGCACGCGGCCTTCGGGATCGTAGGCCGGCTTTTCAAGATACGCGAATACAACGCCCGAGGTGCCCACCGTACAAGACATCTCACCGGTCTGGAAAATTCCGTTGCCGATGGCGCTCGCCGCCTGATCTCCAGCGCCTGCCACAACCGGGATACCCGCCACTAAGCCCGTTAATTTCGCAGCGGTTTCAGAGAGCTTGCCTGTTATCGTGCTCGATTCGTAGGCTCGCGGAAGAATCGTCTTATCGAGAGATAGAGCGTTCACGATCTCATCCGACCAGCGCCGGTTTACGACGTCGAACAAAGCGGTCCCGCTTGCGTCGGAAACATCTGTCGCAAATTCGCCAGTCAGTTTGAAACGGACGTAATCTTTCGGCAACAAAACGTGGCGGATCGATTCGAAAGATCGCGGCTCGTTGTCGCGCACCCAGAGGAGCTTGGGAAGTGTAAAGCCGGTAAGAACCGGATTGGCGATCCAGTTGAGCACACGATTCGCGCCCACGGATGCGTTAATAAAATCCACTTGCCGCTGGCTGCGCTGATCGCACCAGATCAAAGCAGGGCGTATCACTTCATCGCGAGCGTTGAGCATGACCAGCCCGTGCATCTGGCCCGAGAGACCGACGCCGCGGATGGCGCTGCCATCGGCGTGCGCTTGTTCGAGGACGCCCAGAATGGCGATTTGCGATGCGCGCCACCAATCGTCGGGATGCTGCTCGGCCCAAAGCGGCCGAGGCATTTGCATATCCTGATGCGGAGCAATGAAGGAATAGCGGACATGGCCGCCTGCATCCACCAGGAGCGTACGAGACCCGCCCGTGCCGACATCGATTCCAAGCCAGTACATCCTTTTTAAGATAGCCCTCGGCGGGAGTCAGAAGTCAGAAGACAGGGGTCAGGAGACAGGAGTCAGGAGTCAGGAGTCAGGAGACAGGAGTGAAGAAGATTGCTGTTTTGCGAAACGAACTCATTTTCGGGATGGGTCGGAGCGGTGTTTTGCGAAACGAACTCCAGCGCGGACACGGTTTTTTGCGAGACGGGCGACGCATGCATCGCCCCTACGGGTTTCTGCGAAACGAACTCGGGAGCGGATTTGCGTGCGCGGGTCAGTTTTAATAAGGTGTTGAGCGCCCGGTAGAAGGCGCGTTCGTGGGTGGTTTGATAACGGAGGAAGAGGGCGAGCTTGTGGGTATCGACGCGGTTTTCGGTGAACGCCTCATTTTGAATACGGATGGCGCGCTGCATCAGCCACCAGGATTGAGCCATCTGCTGGACCAGAAGAGATTCGGTTTCGTTAGCGGGCGCATGCTCCTTGACCAGATCTGAGAGGAGAGCTTCGAACTCGGCGGGATCTTCGCCGGGAATGATGACGCGGCCGGAAGCGAGTCCGTGTTTGAGGGAGTTGCCGCTGGAGGTGGCTTTGCCTTCAGCCGAGCGAGGGCCCGTGGGACCCGTTCGCTCTGAAGAAGGGAGAGCCGGTCGGGCGACCGGCTCGCCGGCAAGGCTGCCGGCCCCACACGTTTCTGCGGCTGCGGCGCGGCTTTGCCGGTAAGCGAGTTTTCTGGCCTTGCGTTCCTGTTCGCGGCGCTGATTGCGGAGTTCGCGTGACGTCATCAACCTCATTTGAGGGAATGGCAAGTTCCGCGGAAGGGCAAAATCGGATGCAAGTCCGTGTCGGGAATAGTGAAATTCGGGTGTGGAATTTGTGACTGGGGAGGGCTCGAGTTGCGAAGCTCATGTCCTAGACATACGGATGCAGTATTTCGTTTAACGCCGGGTCGTCGGTTGGATAGTTCACCCCCTGCAGCGGACTTCCCGCGTGCAATAGCGCCTTGACTACTCGC
This sequence comes from Bryobacteraceae bacterium, assembly GCA_036821665.1. Taxonomy (GTDB): domain Bacteria; phylum Acidobacteriota; class Terriglobia; order Bryobacterales; family Bryobacteraceae; genus Bog-105. Next base: position 2,247 of record DAISJE010000489.1, read on the forward strand.
GCGAACTCGCCCTCGGGGTGACGCTTCTCGATCAGGCAGTCATAGAGTGCGTACTGGAGAGGCGTCGCATCGTACCGGGGATCGCGAATGTCCACCGGATGCCCGCGCGAAATCAGTAGCTCTACTAAGTCGCCCGAACCGGCCCACGCGGCGTTGTGCAGGGGCGTGTAACCATGGCTGTGCTCCGGGTGCGCGACCGGAAATCCGAGGTCTAACATTAGCTTCACCGCGTCGTAATTCGTATTTGTCTCCCAGCAATACTTCGCTACGAGTTCACGATCCTCACCCGGTAGTTGCGGCACGATCTCCGGATGCGCCCTCGCCACCGCCTCCGCGTCCGCATGCCGTGTCAACACGCAGTTCACCAGCAATTGGGTCGCGGTATCGCTCGCTGTATACAGAAAATCGAACATCTGCTGGTGCCCTTTCATGAGAGCGATCTGGTGCGGATAAGAATTAAAGCCCAGCGTCCACTGGTAGATGGTGCCGCCGCGCCCCTGGTGCCCAATTGGTGGGAACTGGGGCGCTTTGCCGATCCGGTGTGCCAAGCAGCGGCGATCCTCTGCTACCAATCTCTCCGCCAGCGCCAGATCGCCGAGCGCGGCTGCCAAAAAGATGTCCGCCTTCGCGCCGCGCTGTAACAGGAATCGTGCCACCTCCGGTGACTCGCCGATACGCCATTGTGCCGGGGTTGAATCGTGATCTTCGTCCCGGGCGTCAATTCGGGCACCATGGTCCAAGAGCAATCCCGCCACCTCGACCGTTCCTGCGCAATGCAGGGGCGTCCGCGCGTCCACGCCCTTCGCATCGATCAGAGAAGGGTCTTCAGCCAACATCTCCGCCAGCTTACGCGTGAGTCCCGAACGCGCCGCCTCATGCACGGCATGATCCTTATTCTTTTCCGCCATCGCAATAAGTGTAACGACTCTGGTCAGGAATACGCAGAACGTGCCACAGCCGTTGTTAGACCGAGGTTCAGGCTCGGGATTCGGTGTTCCTTGGACTACAGCCCAGTCGGCTTAACTCGCCGGTGGCGGTCTAACGATTGCTAATCCGTTGTGCCCTGCTCTGGTTGTAGAGGGAGCGTCAGGAGCGAACTCGGGCCGTAGCCCTGGGCGCCGATAGCATGTTGCAGCCTCAATTCGGCGTTGTTTGGATTGTCGGTGCGAGTGCTTAGATAAGCGCCTCGCGGTAGAGGAAGAGTGGGTTAACGATTACTTACATTCGGCCCAAATCCTGGAGGGCATCGGGTTAAAACTGCGGCTTTCGATATCGACTCACGGGGTCAATGTCGGAAAATGCATATCGTTGAAGATCGGAACGGCTCGGGCGCGATTACGTGACGCTTGCGGACTACACGGGTGTTTTTTAGTTTTGGTGTGCATCTGGAACGAAGGTACGTGTTTCTTTTGCACCGGCACTGATGAGCAATCGCCTTGACTTCTGATAATCATCCCCAAACGCATTGCATTGCGAATATCCGACGGTCATCCATTGAGGGTCCTTCGCCTTAACGATTGGCGATCCACAATTCGCTGCATTGAGATAGTCGAGCGCGGTGCGCCCCTCTAAATCCTTCTTTCGAGCGTCGGCGCCAGCGCTAAGCAACGTCTTGATTTCGTCTGGGGCTCCCCGTTGGACCAGGAGCATAAGCGC
>DAISJE010000490.1:0-3898 GCA_036821665.1 Bryobacteraceae bacterium
GGTGCTCTTATCGCGGCGCTCTTCGGGGTCCTGCTTACGACGATTCGCTCGCCGCGCATTCGATATATCGCAGGATGCGGGGCGCTGTTTGCGATGCTCGCGAGTTTCACAATTACGCTGTTTTACTTTCTCCCTGAGCAGAGCGGCGTCGCAGGGTCGCCCGGAAGGATAGCGCTCCCTGCCTGGAATTCGTGGCCCGACATTACCGGAAGCGGAGACCGCTTTCCCGGTTTCAGTCTGGTAATCCCGTGGCTCGCTCCTGTTTGGATTGGCGGAGTGTCTATTTTCTATTTGCGCTACGCCGCGGCTTGGCTGTGTCTATATAGATTGCGCACACGCGGCATATGCGATGCACCTATTGCATGGCAGCACTCGATCACGCGGCTCGCAAGGGAACTGAAAATATCATGGCCGGTTGTGCTGGTGGAATCATTACTTGCGGACACTCCGGTCGTCCTCGGGATTTTTCGGCCGGTAATCATGACGCCCCTCGGATTTTTAGCGGGCTTGCCGCCCGATCATGTAGAAGCGATCCTTCTGCACGAACTGGCGCATATCAGGCGTTTGGATTATTTGGTGAACATTTGCCAGCGAGTTGTGGAAGGCCTGCTTTTCTATCACCCTGCAGCCTGGTGGGTTTCGCGAGTAATCCGTACGGAGCGCGAGAATTGCTGCGATGACGTTGTAGTACGCCTTCGGGGCGACGCGCACGTTTATGCGGCCGCGCTGACTGCGCTCGAACAGAATCGATTGGAACAACAGGCGGCCTCACATGAACCAGCAATGGCTGCAACAGGAGGAAATCTAATGAAGCGCATCAAGCGGCTGCTCTATCCAAAGAATCCAAGCGGGTTATGGGCTCCCGTTCTCGCCGCTTTGGTCCTGATAGCGAGTGCCGCAGTGACATTTGCCACGTGGCATGTGAATCCGGCCTCAGTTCTCATCTCGGCCCAAGCGAACCCATCGGCGGAAAGTCCCTGGCAGAAATGGCTTAACGAGGACGTGGTCTATATCATCACCGATGAAGAGAAGGCCGCCTTCGAGCGTCTGAACACGGACGAAGAGCGGCAGCATTTCGTCGAGCAGTTCTGGGCGCGCCGCGATCCTACGCCGGGTACGCCTGAGAACGAGTTCAAGAAAGAACATTATCGCCGTCTCGCATTCGCGAATCAGCATTTCGCCTCCAGCGTGCCCGGTTGGAAGACCGATCGCGGCCGCATCTACATCAGATACGGGCCGCCGGATGAGATCGACTCACATCCCTCGGGAGGAATCTATAAGGGTCCCGATTCGGAAGGAGGTGCTGCGATGACCTATCCGTTTGAAGACTGGCGCTACAACCATTTCGAAGGCGTAGGGACCTTGACGATTGAATTTGTCGATGTGTCATCATCGGGCGATTTTCGAATGACGTTAGACCCGAAACAGAAGTACAAGAAGCCGTGATGTTACGCCTCAACCACATCTGTAGAATTTCCGGTCCTTAACGAGCGCTCCTTCTTACACTGGCGAGAAGCAGTTTATATCGGGAAGCGTCCAAACCAGCGGAGGTCCGATATGGCTAGGACAACAGATACGGCAATCATTGCAGCTTTCCGGAATAATACGGATGCCGAGGCGGCTTCAAAAGACTTACAAGCGGCTGGCATCTCGCGCGACGATATCTACATTGAGAACGGGCCAGGTACAAGATCCTCATCGGATGCAAAGACGACGCCGCGGGAAAGTGGACTCGCGGGGTGGTTTAAGTCCATCTTTTCAAGCGATGACGATCCCGATCGTACTTACTATGAACGGGCGATAAACGAGGGCAACACACTCTTACGAGTCGATCTCGAGGACAATAACATCTCGACAGTGGAAGATATTTTGAACGGCCATTCTCCTATTGACATTTATGGTGAGCAAGAAGGCCGTACCGCAGGCGCGGCGGCCGGCACGGGCGCGGTTCCGGCAGGAGGCTCTCGAAGGTCCGCCGGCCAGACGAAATCCATCCCGGTCGTGAAAGAAGACATTCAGGTCGGCAAACGGCAGGTCCTACGGGGAGGGGTTCGTGTTTACTCGCGCGTGGTTGAGCAGCCAGTAGAAGAGAAAGTGCGTTTGCGCGAAGAACATGTCCGCGTGGAAAGACAACCCGTGAATCGCGCTGCAAGCGACGCCGACTTAGCCGCCGGTAAAGAACAGGTTGTAGAGGTGCAGGAGTTCGCGGAAGAGCCTGTGGTTGGAAAGCAAGCGCGCGTTGTAGAAGAAGTGCGAGTCGGCAAGGACGTTTCTGAGCGCACCGAAACGGTTCGAGATGCTGTTCGGCATACGGATGTAAATGTCGAACACACCGGCGGGACACACGGATCTGCGCTGGACGACACTGATTTCCGCTCCGATTATCAAAATCGATATGCTGCGAGTGGCGCCTCATACGATACCTACCTTCCCGCGTATCGTTATGGATACGAAATGGCTTCCAATCCGCAATACAAGGGGCGGCGATTCGATGAAGTGGAATCGGATCTTCGGAAAGACTATGGCCAGCGTTATCCGAACAGTGCCTGGGAGAGGATGAAAGAGGCGATTCGCTACGGCTGGGACAAAGTCACCGGGAAATCGAAAGCAGCCACGCGATAAGGTCTTTTCCTTTGAGCCATGGAGCAACAGGATAAAGAGCTAGTCATACCTGTCATTCGCGAGGAGCCTTACGTGGATGCTGTTCCGGTTGCAACCGGTGGAATCCGCGTAACGAAGCGGCTCGATAGCCACGATGAAATTATCGAGCAGGCGCTTCGAAAAACGCATGTAGAAGTCAGACGAGTCAAGACTGAGCGGGTTGTGGATGGTCCACAACCCGCAACGCGCGTGGGGGACACGCTTATTATTCCAGTTGTTTCCGAGATTTTAAAGATCGAAAAGCAGTGGGTCGTGACAGAAGAGGTTCACATTACGGAGACGGAAGCGCAAGAGACAGTGCAGAACCGGGTAACACTGAGCGGTGAGAAAGCTGAGATAGAACGAATTGACAGTGCTGGAAACGTGATTGAGCCGATAAATGAATCAACAACCATGGTCCCAGATTTAGAAGCCGCACCAGCCAGTACGTTGCGGAGACCGGCCGCGTCCCCCTCTCCTTCGGAGCCCAAGACGCGTAGCCGGCCTCGCAGCATCCTCAAAAACAGAGGAAAAGAATCAGAATAACTGCGATCCTATGAAGGGATAACCAATTCCTGTCCAGCTCGGATCTTATCCGGATTTTCCAACTTATCGCGATTGGCTTCAAAGATTCGGTTGTATTCATTCGCGTTTCCGTAGAACTCCTTTGCAATCTTTGAGAGCGTGTCACCTGGCTGAACAGTGTACTTCCGAGCAGTTGTCGAGCCCTCCGCGGCTGCAGCAGCGGCTTGCGCTTTTGCTGGCGCGATGCTCGGATCCACGGTCAAATCGCAGGTCAGATCGCTATAGCTAGGATCTGCGGCTTTGATTTGATTCCATACTTCATTCTTGATTTCCTGGGAGGGAGCAGCGCCTTGCATGAACAGCTTGTTATCCTGCACATGCAGATGAGTTAATCGAACACCTTTTTGCTGTATCGTGGCAAGCGCCGCGTGATATTTGTTCTTAAGTTCTTCTAATCGGTCCATATTCGACTCCTTCCGATTAGATGTGATCGCTGTGGGACTGTTGCGGTCCGATAAGGCGCCTTTTGGAACGCGGCTTTCTGGCTGCGCCGGTCATTCGTATGCTTCTTCTGATTTTCGGGCCTAGAATGAATACGTAGTTGACCGAGGCAGGTGGAGATGGATATGCGATTACTCGTGGCGATCGTTCTAATGCTCAGTTTTACAGCTTTCAGCTTTGGCGCTGCCGATGCTTTGAGTTGGAACAACGTTCAGTTGACTGCTGTAAGCAT
>DAISJE010000491.1:0-3894 GCA_036821665.1 Bryobacteraceae bacterium
CAAACACCACCATCACTCGGATGAAGTCGGGGATCCCCACAGCCCGCGCGTACTGGGAATGTGGACCGTGCTGTTCGGCAATTACTTTCTATATAAAAAGGAAGCTAACAACAAGGCAACTCTTAACAAGTACACGCCCGATTACCGTCCGGACATCCTGGACCACTTGCCGATGGTGATTCAGGATTATGCTATCTTCCTCGGTCTGGGCGTTTTCATGCTGATGTTCGGTTGGGCCTGGGGATTAGCGGCGTGGGCGATACACATCGTGGCGTACGTGCTGCTCAATTCGTCTATCAACAGCCTGTGCCACATGATCGGCTACCGCAATTTCGACAACCTGGCGACGAACATCCAACTGATCGCGTTTCTGACCGGTGGGGAAGGGCTGCATAACAACCATCATGAGTTCCCGACTTCGGCGCTGTTTGCGCTGCGCGGGCGGGAGATCGATCTGGCCTGGCCGGTGATCCGGTTGCTCGAGAAATGCGGACTGGCGACGATCAACCGCTTGCCGATAGCGAAAGCGGCGTAAGCTCGTTTAGGCTAGTGGCACATGCTTGCCGGAACGAGTTATTCCGTTCCGGCCGTAGTAAATCCAGACGTAGCACAATGCGATGCGGTTCCGGTGCAGAGGGGTATTTACGTATGCGTGATGGGCGGCTTCGCACCCACTTATGAGATCTGCGCGGCTTACGATTAAATGCCTGTGATAATGCTCGCCCGGTAATCGCGCTTGCTCCCCTTTCAGGCAATCCGATTCTAATTTCCATCAAGCGTTGGCTCCGAAACGGACGCGATTGTTCCGGAAACGGGTCCTCGGTTAACCCGCCAACAATTCCCGGCGTGTGAAACGCTCGGCTTCTTACCTTCACCTGTAGACAAGCCATCTGTAAGCAGATGTGAAGGAGGAGAAGACGAATTATGTCGTCAAAGACAATCACGGTAACCGGTAAGTTATCGAATCTCGCGGAATCGGACGCCCGGAGGCTTGCCGTTTACGTGCTGCGCTGCAATGATGTTCTGGCAAAAGGGCTGGTTCAAGCCGATGGAAGCTACCGCCTGAATCTCGCTCGTGCGGCAGTGAGCGCCAAGAGCGCGTATGGACTCGAACTTGCGGTTGGACCGTCCGGTGCTGCCGATCATCTTCAGCGCCTCCCCAATGTTCCCAAAATTGCGCTTTCCCGCAAGGACCTGGAAAAAGCGGAGAACGGCTTTCAAGTACGGGAAGGCATCGAAATAGCCGAGGCTGTACTGAAGGCCTGGTGGCTGTGGTGCCGCTGGTATTGCGTAAGCGGAACGGTAACCGGCCCTGACGGGTGCGCCGCGCCGGGAGCCCAGGTGACTGTGTACACAGTCAGCCACACTGCCCATGGTTACAGCAAGGTCCCGCGCACCACCGTTACTACCGCGGCCGATGGCACCTTTACGGCCTGTTTTGAGTGGTGCACATGCGGATTCTGTTTCCCGTGCTGGCCCTGCTGGCCCATCTGGTGGGCATGCTGGCCCTGGTGGTGGGAACGCGACATTTTACATGTAATCGAAATTCTGGAGCAACAGCCGCTGCCCTCTCCGGGCCCTGTCGAGACATTCGCTGCTTCGGCCGCTTTGATTCGCCCCGATACACGCGATCTGGCGCGAGGCCGGGGTTTCCTTGCGAGCCGCGAACAAAGCCTGACGCCGGATGCCCAGCGCACGGCACTGATCAAGAGTAAGTTCGCCGATGCTAGAATCCGTGCGATTTTTCCGTGGTGGTGGTGGTGCTGCGACGATCCCAATATTGTCTTCAGCGTTGCGCAGAACGGAAACCTGATCGTAAACGAGAATCCTGCTTTCGACACTCGCTGGTGCTTCGAAGACGGAAGTTCGGTGACGCTCGTCGGCAATGCAGAAACCAGCACGGTTTGCAATCCGCATTGCCCGCCAGAATCCGGCTTTGTGTGGACCAATGTGGGCAACATCGATGTTGCAAATATCAGCCAGGGTTACGCCGAACCTCCAGGCACGGCCGGCACCGATTACCAGGACATGGCCTTCGCCGGCAACCTTGATCTCTACGGCCAATTTGCGTCCGGCGCGGGTGTGTCTTACTACCAGGTAGAGGCTGGGCTTTGGACGGGCGATCCGGCTCGTGGAGGTGCGCCGCCTGCACCGGGCTCGGATTCGCCTGTCGGCGCGCCGTTCTCGCACACGGTCTATATCTATAACAACGACGGCACATACAATAGCAGTGCTTCGGTCCAGATGGGGCCGTTCAATCAGGGTGGCTTGACCAATCTATACGCCACGCCGGATGCGCGCCAGAACGGACCGACTCCTCCCGGTCTTGCTCCGTTTCCACCGGTTCCGGCCGGAGGAAGCGTCTACTGGGACCATCAGGGCTTGATGCTCTCCACGAACTCGTCGAACCTTCTCGCAGGAGCGCTAACGGGAGCTGTAGACTTGACGGTTGCCGGATATGACAATGCGCTGAATCCGGTTACCCTCACGCCTGACGATCCGTTAACGCTTACGATCGACAACACGCCGGTTACCGTACAGCACATCAACAGCGTTACGGCGTTCACCGCGGGCGGCACTAATCCGCCACTCACGGGCACGGGGGACTGCCCCGCTTACGACATCGGCCCCGGCGGTTATGTGCAAATCAACCTCACCGTATCGGACACAAATGGGCATCTTTTCGAATACTACGTGGATGCCGAATACGGCCACGGTCACGCCGGCGCGGTTACACCTCCGGGTGTTCGAGGCTACGTTTCGAATCCGCTGATCAGCGGCTCCGATCCCGACTATTCGAAGAAATCGTGGATCGGCGGCACAGAAGTGATGACGTACTTCCCGCCGGTCGATTGCTGCTACGAGTTCCGCCTTCGCTATGGCAAACGAGTAACGGACGGCTACAACTATCCGTCGCTCGCGGACGGCGACTTCCAGACCATCAGCCTCAAGGTCTCTAGCTGACGGAGGCGCTCGATGTCCTGCCTTACCTGTTTCGCTGCCCTGGACCCAAAAAGGAACGGGGCAGCGAATAAACCAAATCACATGCCAATGAACTTCTATTCGTTCCTTTTGGCCGCTCTGGCGGTCTGGCGTATCACGCATCTTCTGCACACTGAGGACGGCCCGTGGGAGGTTCTGGAGCGAATGCGCCGGAGGCTCGGGCGAGGAATGCTGCGCAGCCTGTTTGATTGCTTCTATTGCTTGAGCCTGTGGGTAGCACTCGCTTTTGTGTTTGCGTTCGGCGAGAACTGGCAAATCAGGTTACTGCTGTGGCCCGCCCTTTCAGCAGCGGCGATTCTATTGGACCGAATCACAAATCGCGAACTGCCGGCGAACAGCACTCAGGCGTTCGTTGCTTACTACGAGGACAAGGAGAAACCGAACGATGTGTTGCGGTAACGGCAAAACACGGCCTCGCGATGTTACGGTCGTGCCGGCGGTTCCACGGCCTGACAGGTCGGCCGCTCACGGCGCGCCCATTTTCGAGTACATCGGAAGAACGGCATTAACCGTCTTCGGCCCGATCAGCGGCGCGCCTTACCGCTTCCAGCGTCCCGGTTCACGGCTTACGGTAGATCCGCGCGACCGCGCAGCTTTAGGAGCGGTACCGGCGCTGAGATTGGTTGGTTGAAGGCCCATTTTTTCCGACCCTTCCGGTGATGCGCCGGAAACCCGCGGGACCGTATCCGGACAACACCTGCCCAAAACAATTTTACAGTAAAATGGTTTGAGGTTTTAAAGGAGCATGAATGTTAGGGCCGCTTGCTCAAACCCGCGTTGTTCTGGGTTCAATGAAGAGAAGTCTGTTGTTGTCGGTCAACTGCTAGGCTTTGGGGCAAGTAACGACCGGGTAAAGTGTCCGCTCTGCGGGGAGTTGATGAGGACTACTAC
>DAISJE010000492.1:0-3884 GCA_036821665.1 Bryobacteraceae bacterium
ATCAGTCGCGGCGTGAATACCCACCAGACCTTTTCCGCCTTTCACGAAATCGAGAAGTGCCTGCCTGCGCTCCTGGGTTACGGTCTGATCATTGGGATCGTCCAGAAACTGGCCTGTGGTGCTGTCCAAAAAAATTGCATCAAAGTGCTTCAAATTTTCAGCATTGATCGCGGCCGGGTCGTAGGTGATAGTGGTCATCCAGGCGCCCGTCTTATCGCCCAGATACTCCACCATCTTCGCGGCCAGCGGGATGGATGTGTGCACCCAACCCCGCGCGGTGCACAATACGAGGACATGCCGAAGACTCTGGGGTGTCGCCATAGGCTTGTCCGGTAGTGCCGCCATCATGGCCGAGACATCGGACGGATTAGCAAATTGTTTTTGTGGGCAGCCGTGACTGAAACCTCCGGCAAATCCTTCCGGCGGACAAGGTTTCGCCGGTTGTGTCTGCTGCGCGGATAGAATACTGCAGAACAGGACACCACTGCACGCGGCAATGCCGAACTTTTTCATGGCACGAACTCCGTTTTTGTAGAAATTAGGTTGAATCAAGCGCAAGTGTCAGTGTAGGACACAAGAATTGGCAAAACGGGGACGGGCAACGAATTTCCGATTGGTACTTGATTCTGCATCCGGGCATTGGACGCGAAAATTCGAAGCCAGTCCCCGTTTTGCAAGTCTATCCAGACGAATTAGCGCTCAGCTCAGATCAAATCTTGGGGAGAACGGCGCGAGCAACGGCAATCGTCTTCGCATCGGCATCCGGGAACGGTCCGGGAATAATTCGGATGAGAACTCCCCCTTGCAGGACATTCAGCCCGAGTTTAGGTACGCGAACCGCACTGTCACCCAGATTGGGTATGTCAGCGCCGAAATTGAGGCCCTTTGCATCCTTACCGATGCCGCTGAAAATCGCCTTGGTGGCGCGGACAGCCGTCATTTGAGTTCGACCATCCGCGTCAATACCGAGCATCAACAAAGGATACTCGCCATTGGTTCCGGTTTGTCCAGCTTGCGCCCCCAGGCTGTTGACGAGTTGGTCCATCGAGTTCGTAATCTCCGTCGGATTGACCTCTGCTCCCGGAGCACTCGCGCGGTGCATTGTGCCGGAAGCTTGATCCTGAGCGAGTTTTGCGGAGAGGCCTGGCGGCCCATAGTAAAAGCACATCTCGTTTTGAGGTTCGGCACGCTCTATAGGCTCGCCAATCAGTCGCGAAACGTCCTCTTTAGCCAGGAGATCACACGCTTTCGGTAGCCGGCGGCTTACGCTCGCGCGGTCGGACCGGCTGAGAGAGCTTAAGTCTACTCCGTTCTTGGCCGCTTCCTCGACGACTGCTTTCTTGACTCGGTGCGCTACGTAAAACAGCCCTCCGATGACGGCAGCCCCGCCCAGTGCAAGGCAGCAAACCAGGACCAAAACAATTTTTAGCGCGGCGCTGCTCTTCCGAGCCGGTGCCACGGGCGCCGCATTGGGCTGAAAGGAAGCAGGCGCTACCGGATTCGGGCGCTGGCCAACTGGAGATCCGCACTGCACGCAGAATGTACTATCGGGACGAAGGGGAGAACCGCAATTTCCGCAAAAGCTTGCCATTCCTGCTCACAATCTGGGCGTCGTAACCGCGACGCCCGGTTTTTCTTTAAACGAAGTGAGTTAAAGATATCAGATTGCCTTGCAAGTTCTGCGCCAATCTCAAGGGATACTTTTGAACAATGAGCCCGGCCCCTAATTTCTTCATTGCGGGGGCCCCTAAAGCAGGAACGGACTCTCTCTACTACGAGCTCAACCGGCATCCTGAAATCTACATGAGCCCGATAAAGGAGCCGTGTTACTTCTCTTCGGAAATCCGCCCGGAAAACTTCGATCCAGAACTCCAGGCGCGAATGGAAGAGCTGGTTAACGTGTCGCGGGATTACACCCGCGGAGACATGAGCCGGAAGCGATTTGGCGGTATTGTCACCGATTGGAACGACTATCTGCGGCTTTTTTCAGCCGCCAGAAACCGAAAAGCAATCGGCGAGGGGAGCGTCTGCTATTTGTGGTCGAAATCGGCGCCCACGGCAATCGCTTCGCGGCTCCCTAGCGCCAAGATCATTATCGTTCTGATGGATCCGGCGGAAAGGGCGTTCGCTCAGTACAGGAAGAGCGTACAAGACGGCCATGTGAACCAGTCCTTTCGCGAGCACGTGGAAGCAAGTCTTCAGTACTCGAGCGATAAACTTGGTCTGCTCCATCCATTTCTTGAATTCGGCAACTACGCGGAACAGATCGAACGTTACCTGTTGGCGTTTCCGCGCAGTCAAATCGATATTTCGTTTTACGAAGATGCTGTTGCAGATTACAACCGCTGGTTTGGTCGAATATTGTCTTTTCTCGAGGTCGATCCCAATTTTCTTCCGGGATTAGATGAACGAGGAAATGAACAGCCGCCGGAGATGCGAACGGAAGACAGATCGCTTCTGGTCGAATACTATCGCGAAGATATCCGGAGGCTGGAAGAGCTTCTTCATCGCAGCTTATCAGCGTGGCTTTGTTGAAGGCGCGCTGAACAGGCACTCCAGTTCGTCGCATTGAAGAGCTCTCGCGCTGTTCCAAAATACACGTCTGGTTCTGGTTACGCTGAACGGTTTAGCTTGCCTGTTCAGGTGCTCGGAAAATAGCCCTAGCGTCTTGAACCGATCGAGATTCAGTATGTGAGAGCGAGTCACTCTAATGATGTGATGGATGTACTCGCCGGCAACCGGAACAGACATATCCCGCAGCACGTTTGAGGTAAATGTGACATCGACGCTGTTGCCGCGCATCCGGGAAAGCTCGCAGCTCGGCATTAATACGATGTCGGAATCGCCCGGCGCTTCTCCATAAAGAGCAACCCTCAATTTCGGAAACGATTTCAAAAGAAAATACGAGGCGAGTGCAATCGTCTCCGGAACATCGAAATTTATGTATTTCACTCCCGGGCAATCGCGGATGAGATAGTAAGCGGTACCGCCGAACCCGCCACCGATCTCCATCACAGTTCCCGTTTTTGCGGTCCCCAGTAATCGTGCGATTTCCTGCGCATAAAAGTGCTGGTATTCGGCCGCGATTCGAATGAGCACGCCATCGATCAAAGCTCCATACGGGTTTCCGATTTCCGGCCCAGCCAACGCAGCAAGAGGGAACCGGTTTCCCGTCCAGGATTTCCATAGATCGAAACGATGCAGCGCATCACCAAGAAAAAATTCGCTGTAGAACGGGCTGATGTCATTTCCGAAATAGCGTGTCTGCATGTCGACGGGCAGACCGACGAGACCGGTGCTGCAGGAGTCGCGAAAGAAGTTCCCGTACATCAATCGAAGCGCGTCAATATCACGCGTCGCCAGAGCCCGGACCACCGGGCCGAAATTCTTCTCGCTGATTCGCTGCCACCACTGCGTGGGCCTAAAGGCAGGTGATGCGGCTTGTTGGCGCTTCGTCGATTTTATGTAAGCGGTGCAGATTCGGTCGAGTAAGGCGCGATCGTCTTGCTCCGGCTCGGGGCGCGGGGCAAAACCTTCGGGCACACGATCGGGGCAATATCTCGGATCGTCTTTAAACCGCTTCCTTAAGAGCCGGACGAGCTCCTGCAAGTCCGCACATTCAGCCATTTTTTGGGCGCTGCTTCATCACAATTAAACCCGATAGCAATCAGTTCACGTGCAAAGATCCTGTAAAAACATTGAATTCTTGGTCCCGCGCCTCCCATCTTCGAACAGGGCATCCCACCGGCGGGACGTCGTTCACCCTGCCTCGCCGTCTGCTTGTACGCAATTTCCGGCGCATGGCTCGTTAGACGTCTGGTCCGCCAAGTGCCCCAGTCTTTGAGCCCGAGAAACGCGCACAGCGGAACGCTTGGGGAAAGGAA
>DAISJE010000493.1:0-3875 GCA_036821665.1 Bryobacteraceae bacterium
CGAGAAAAACTCAGCACCGCCGGCAACGGCAGCAGCTCGTAAGATCATCCAGTTCGCATCACGGCGCGTCATATAAAAAGCCTCAACGCGCTGTCCATCCGCCATCGATCAGAATGTCGGTACCGGTGATAAAGCCTGCCTCTTCAGAACAGAGATATGCCGCTAGGGAGCCGATCTCTTCCACCTTTCCCCAGCGTCCAACGGGAATGTTTGCCAAGAACTGTGCATTCACTTCGGGATTCTGCATGATAGGCAGATTCATTTCTGTTCCAAAGGGCCCCGGGCTGATGCCATTCACGGTGATACCTTCGGAAGCCAATTCGAGAGCCAGCGAGCGGATCAGACCCAATAACGCGGCCTTGCTTGCGGAATAAGCCGTGCGGCCCGGCAGCGAGATGTGGCTCATGATGGAGGTCATGTTCAGGATGCGTCCATAACCGGTGCCACGCATGTGCGGTACAAACGCCCGGCACATGAGAAAAGTGCTGGTTAAGCTTGTATCCACAACCGACTGCCATTCTTCCAGCGTGAAATCGATCAGGTTCTTGCGGATGTTGATCCCGGCGTTGTTGATCAGAATCTGCGCCTTCCCGAGGCGATTGGATACTTGGGTTTCGAGGTCATGCACCTGCTTCTCGTCGCGAACATCTGCTGCGAAGACCGCCGCTTTGCCGCCGGTATTCCTGATCTCCTGTTCGACGTTTTTCAGCTTCTCCGTGTCCCGCGAAACCAGTGCAATCGTCGCGCCCGCCCGGCTCAACGCTAGTGCCATTGCCTTACCTAACCCTTTGCTGGAACCTGTAATAACGGCAATTTTTTCGGAGAGATTGGATTTCGATTCGGTGGGGTTCATCGCGTTTTGAACGTAAGGATCATCCTATCGCGGTGCATTTTATTCCAATTTCAGGCGATGATATCGAAAGAGTTCTCGTGAAAACTTTATTCGCCAGCACGACACGTCCCGATCCATCGCTTTTCTTCCATCGGAATGAAGCCGGTGACCCGCGCCTCGGCGAGACGACACTGCGCTCACCCGAACACTTCTTGCGGGCGGATGTTGTTCTGCTCGGCTGCCCGCAAGATGAAGGCGTTCGCCGCAACAATGGCCGACCGGGTGCGGCCAAAGCTCCGGACGCGATTCGATATTGCCTTTATCGCCTCGTAGCTCCGCCCAACGCGAGACTGTTCGATCTTGGCAATACGGCCCTCCAGCCTTCTCTCGAAGAAACGCATCGCATTCATCAACAAATCGTTCATGAGATACTCGCGGGCGGTAAGCAAGTGGTCTCTCTTGGAGGCGGCAACGATGTCTCCTATCCCGATTGCGCCGCATTGGCCGATACCCACGGTGAATACCTGGCCTTCAACATCGACGCGCATCTAGATGTCCGCGAAAATCCAGTCCGCAACAGCGGCACCGCCTACCGTATGCTCCTCGAAGAAGGATTGCTAAAGCCGGGAAATTTTCATGAGATCGGGTATCAACCCTTCGCAGTGGCTCAAACTCATCTGGATTATCTTGCGAGTAAGGGTGCCCATGCGATGAGCCTTCCCGAATTGCGCCGGCACGGTATTCACTCGGCAATCTGCAAACGCCTGCAAGCGTCGGATGCGGGGGCGATATTTTGGGGAATTGACATGGATTCTGTTTGTGCCGCCGATGCACCCGGAGTGTCGGCGCCGAATCCTACCGGGCTGACCGGCGACGAACTGTGCGCCATCGCGGAACTCGCAGGCAGCGATCCGCGTTCCCGCGTATTTGAAATAACGGAAGTGAATCCCGATTTCGATCTTGACAACCGCACGGCTCGCCTTGCGGCTGTTGCGATTTTCCACTTTCTTCGAAGCCGCCCATGAGCACCGCAACAACTCCCATACGCGCGCCGCGAGGCACAAAGCTCACCTGTAAAAACTGGCTCATCGAAGCTGCTTACCGGATGCTGCAGAACAACCTTGATCCCGAGGTTGCGTTCGCTCCGGAAGAACTGATTGTCTATGGCGGCCGCGGGAAGGCGGCACGCAATCACGCTTCGCTCGAAAAAATTCTCGAATGCCTGCGCACGCTCGAGCCCGACGAAACGCTGCTGGTGCAATCCGGCAAGCCGGTTGGCATTTTTCGCACGCACACCGATGCACCACGCGTTCTGATCGCAAACTCCAATATTGTGCCCAAGTGGGCCACGCAGGAAAATTTCGACCACTGGGAAAAAGAAGGCCTCATCATGTTCGGCCAGATGACGGCCGGCAGTTGGATTTATATCGGGACGCAGGGCATTCTGCAAGGCACGTACGAAACCTTCGGTGCGCTCGCGCGAAAGATGGGCTGGGAAAGCCTTCGCGGGAAATTCGTTTTGACGGCGGGACTCGGCGAAATGGGCGGCGCGCAGCCTTTGGCTGTCACGATGAACGAAGGCGTGGGCCTGATCGTTGAAGTCGATCCACGCCGCATAGAACGTCGCCTCGCGCTGCGCCAGGTCGATCTCTCCACGTCAAATTTGGATGAGGCGCTTCGTTGGGTACAGGAAGCGCAAGACAGCCGGATCGCGCGCTCTATTGCGCTCGAAGGCAACGCGGCCGAACTCCTGCCCGAACTTGTTCGCCGCGGCGTACACCCCGATATTGTCACGGACCAGACCGCAGCGCATGACGTTCTATATGGCTATATTCCGGCCGGCCTCACGGTCGAAGAAGCTGCTCGACTCCGTGAGCGCGATCCCGCCATATATCAAAATCGCGCGCTCGCATCCATGGCAGAACACGTTCGCGCCATGCTTGCCTTTCAAAGCGCCGGGTCGGTTGTTTTCGATTACGGCAATAATATTCGGCAACGCGCTTTCGATGCGGGTGTTTCCAAGGCCTTTAATTATCCGGGGTTTGTTCCTGCTTACATCCGGCCGTTGTTTTGTGAAGGCAAAGGACCATTTCGCTGGGTCGCGCTTTCGGGCGATCCCGAAGATATCTATACGACGGATCGCGCCATCATGCAATTGTTTCCTGAAAACACGCATTTGAGGCGCTGGCTTCAGATGGCGCAGAAGCAGGTCGCATTTCAAGGACTCCCGGCTCGCATCTGCTGGTTGGGCTATGGCGAACGTGCCACAGCCGGTCTCCGCTTCAACGAAATGGTGGCGAGCGGTGAGTTATCCGCGCCCATCGTGATCGGTCGCGATCACCTGGATTCGGGGTCGGTGGCCAGTCCGAATCGCGAAACGGAAGCTATGCGGGACGGCTCGGACGCCATCGCCGATTGGCCTCTTCTCAACGCGCTTATCAATGCGGTAGGCGGCGCAACCTGGGTCAGTATTCATCACGGCGGCGGAGTCGGCATCGGCTATAGCATCCATGCCGGACAAGTCATCGTGGCTGATGGAACACCGGAAGCCGCGCGACGCCTGGAAAGAGTTCTCACAACCGATCCCGGTACAGGCGTTATCCGGCATGCCGATGCAGGCTATCCCGAAGCGCTGGATTTTGCCGCGAAGCACGGTATTCGCATCCCTATGGCCGGAAACCAGCGGTGACGGTCGATCTTCTCATCATCAACGCAGCGCAGCTCGTTACTTGCGCCGGGCCAGCTCCGAAACGCGGCGAGGCGATGCGCAATCTCCAGATCATTTCAAACGGCGCGGTTGCCATCGACCAGGAGCGCATCATCGCCGTTGGCACTACCCAGGAATTGCAAGCCGCATTCGACGCTCGCCGGGTGTTTGATGCTGCAAACCATGCAGTTTGCCCCGGCTTTGTCGACGCCCACACGCACGTCGTTTACGCCGGAGATCGCATCGACGAATTCGAACGGCGTATTCGCGGAGATTCGTACCTCGACATCCTGGCTGCAGGAGGCGGCATCAATAGCACGGTCCGCCACGTTCGAG
>DAISJE010000494.1:0-3873 GCA_036821665.1 Bryobacteraceae bacterium
GCAACGCGCAATCTCACGCTCAATATCGGGGTGCGCTATGAACTCTATCCGCTGATGACGCGGTGCTGCGGAAAAGGCATCGAGCGCTATGACCCCTCGACGAATGACGTCTACATGGGCGGACGCGGCGATGTGCCGATGGATGCCGGTATCAGCGTCAGCCACAAACTATTTGCGCCGAGAGTGGGACTTGCGTATCGTATCGACGAAAAGACCGTTGTTCGCGCCGGCTACGGATTAAACTACGATCCGCTCGCCTATTCACGGCCGCTGCGTGGTTTCTATCCGCTCACGATCAACAACAACTACAGCGCGCCGAACAGCTTCTCTGTTGCGAACATCGGCAATGCGAATACATTCATCCCGAGTACGCTTGCAAACGGGATTCCGCCAGTGGTTGGCCCCGATCTCTCGACCGGAATCGTGCCGCTGGATCCAACGGCCAGCGAACGCAGCCCGAACAGCTATATTCATCGCGGTTATGTGCAATCTTACAACCTCACACTGGAGCGGCAACTTCCGGGCCAGGTTGTATTGTCTGCTGGTTACGTGGGACAGCACACTGTGCATCAATTGGCGGATTATGACATCAACGCCGGTTTCCCTGGTTCGGGAACGGCGCTGCTGCCGCAAAACGACGCTGCACACAATTTCCGGACCACCGCAACCGATATGTGGGATGGCTATCTGAGCATGGAGTACAACTCCCTGCAGGTTTCTGTGAACAAGCAGTTCTCAAATGGCCTGATGCTCAAGGGCGCTTACACCTGGTCGCACGCTATTGACTATACGGATGACGATGGTTGGGCCGGCGTCAATTGGAATTGGGCGCCCGTCTTCCAGCGCAATCGCGCTTCGGCCGGATTCGACCGCAGACATGTCTTCACGCTTGGATGGGTTTACGAACTTCCATTCGGCCCTGGCAAGAAATACGTGAGTACCGGCATCGCGTCGAAAATCCTGGGTGATTGGCGGTTCAGCGGAATTGAGAACTGCTACACAGGCAATCCTTTGACGATCGGGGCCGACGGCACTTCGCTAGACGCTCCGGATAACACCCAGACTGCCGACCAGGTCATGACGAGCGTCCCGTTCATCGGGGGCGTAGGCCCTGGCGCTTATTACTACAATCCAGCGGCCTTCGCTCCGGTAACAACGCAACGTTTCGGAACGAGTGGTCGAAACATTCTTACCGGGCCGGGTGTGTGGAATACCGACATGAGCATTTCGCGCATTTTCCCGATTCGTGAGAACTTAAAATTTGAGTTCCGGACCGAATTCTACAACCTGCCGAATACCTCGCATTTCGGCAACCCGGATACGAGTGTCAATGATTCCAGCTTCATGCAGGTCACTAGCTCCTATGGCGAGCGCAATATCCGGTTCGCTGGACGATTCAGTTGGTAAAACTATGAAGTAGTGGTCAGTTTCAACCATGCAATGGGGCGGCTGCTAAGCGTAGCCGCCCTTTTCATTTATGTAGCAGCGGCGCAGACGGACGATCCTGCTTCCGAATCGCATCGCGCCAAAGAACTGATGGCGCAGGGGCGCTTTGAAGAAGCGATTCCCATTTATGAGGCGCTGGTCAAAGCCGTTCCCGGAAATCCGGGACTGATTTTGAATCTCGGCTTGGCTCAAGAGATGGCCGGAAATCCGGCGCAAGCCATTCCGCATTTTGAAGCTGTCTTGAAAGTTCAGCCCGATAATATTCCAGCGCTCACCAGCATCGCAACAGCCCACCTTCAGCTTCATCAGGCGGGTCCCGCAATCGCGCCGCTCCAGAAGTTGGTACGGCTGCGTCCGGAGGATGTTGCGGCGCGCGGAATGCTTGCCGGAGCGCAAATGAGTCAAGGTCAGTTCGATCAAGCGGCCGAGCAATATCGAAAACTCACGGAACTCGATTCGTCCGATCCGAAGGGCTGGTACGGATTAGGAAAAACGTACGAATCGCTTGCCGCCCGCTACTTCGACAAACTGTCCAAGACTGCCCCGGAATCGCCTTACGTAGCCGCCTTGATAGCCGATTCGCGCGTTCAGCGGCGGCAGTATCGCAGCGCATTCTTCTTTTATCGGCAGGCGGAGAGCAAGTTGCCCGATCTGCCGGGATTGCATGCGGGGCTGGCAAGGGTTTACCAAAACACCGGACATGCGGATTGGGCAGCAGCTGAAGAAAAAAAAGAACCAGTGCTGGTGAAACGTGTTTGTAAGCCGCAAACGGCCGAGTGCGAATTTCTAAATGGAAATTTTCTGGTGGCCTCGAAAATCGCGTCTCCCCGCACAAGCCCGGATGCCCTCTTCTGGGCCACGAAATCATATAGCGAACTCGCGCTGCATGCTTTCGATCATTTGGGAGGTCTGCCGGATTCCGTCGAGATCCACGCCTTGAAGGCGCAGATCCTGCGCGATCACGGTCAGGATATCGAAGCGGCGAACGAATGGCGCGCTGCGCTGAAATTGAATCCCGGCGATCCCCGCCTGGAGCACGAACTTGTGAAGTCGCTGTTTCTTGGAAAGGACTACCATTCCGCGATGCCGCTCGCGGAGAAATTGTTGGCGCAGGCGCCCAATTCGCCCGATCTGAATTTTATTGTCGGTGACAGTTTGTGGCAAACCCAGCAGCCTGAAAAAGCCATTCCCTATTTGGAAGCCGCTCTGCGCGGAGAGCCCGATATGCTTTCGGCGGATGCGGCGCTTGGTATGGCGCTCGCAATGCTGGACAAAAATAGTGAAGCGATTCCGCATTTACAGCGCGCATTAAGCATGGATGACGATGGGAGCTTGCATTACAATCTGGCGCGTGCTTACCGAGCAGCCGGAAATGCGGACGGAGCGCGTCAGGCGATGGAACAGTATCAACAAATAAAAGGCCGCAACGCGCAGGTCGACAGCGAGTTAGCCAAACAAGCGGAGATTACAGCGCCGAAGGAGTGAGCGAGAAATTCGGCGACATAGTTGATACCGAGCCGTGAGCGTCAGCGAAACTTGATCGTACGCCGATCATCTTGAGGTCGCTTACGCTCCCTGGCTCAGTTTCAGCATTGGACACGATCGACTAGCCAACCGAAAACGGCGCATCAGCAAATCAAGGGACGCAACGCGCAGGTCGACAGCGAGTTAGCAAAACAAGCGGAGATTACAGCGCCGAAGGAGTGAGCGAGAAATTCGCGACATAGTTGATACGGAGCCGTGAGCGTCAGCGAACTTGATTGTACGCCGATCCATTCTGAGGTCGCTAACGCTCCCTGGTTCAGTTTTACCGTTGGAGAGTAGGGGATCGAAAACGGGAGCTTCGAGAATTCGACCCGCAATTCGAAACTGTTTTTTGTGCCCGCGCTGGCCTACCTGCTAACGTTTTCAACGTACGGCACACATCTACCTGGATCAGAGAAGGGATGGATCGACCTACAACATCGCGTCCCCGGAAGTCCCTTGCTACCACCTAACGCCACTAGGCAGGGTTGGTGGCAAATGCGTTTGAATGAGACGCCCTGGAAGCTCGACGCCGAGGCCAGACGCATTACCCTCGAGACCGTTCGGTCTGTGTGCGAACATCGGCGCTGGACGCTCTACGCGGTTCACATTCGTACTACTCACGTGCATGTCGTGATTGGCGGAGAAACAGCACCTGAGCGCATGCTCTCTGATTTGAAGGCATATGCCACTCGGACTTTGCGTTGTGCATTGCCAAACGTTCAGCGTCGCCGCTACTGGACGTATCACGGAAGCACACGTTATCTTTGGAACGAAGTGAGTCTCAGAGCGGCAGTTGATTATGTATTAAATTGCCAAGGTGAGCGGATGGCGCATTATCCCGAGAAGGTTGAGAATAATCTTAACTAATAAGCGGTTACGCGTATTCCCGCTCGATCAACT
>DAISJE010000495.1:0-3868 GCA_036821665.1 Bryobacteraceae bacterium
GCCAAATCTCGAAAACGACAAAGCAATCAAGTACGCACAGCCAAATGCCGGATTCCCCCACAGATACTCCCGATGCCGCGGAACTTCCGGCATCTCTTCAAAATCGAAACTCTCTACCGTTACGGTCCCCTTCCCATACGGCAGTCGCAGAAGAAAACGGGGAATCGCAATGCCCAGCCAGCTTGCATTTGATGATTTGCGTAAAGCCTGCCAGGATTCAAAAGCTTCGCGCAATGTTGGTGTGGCCTCCGCCAGAAAGGGAGCCAGCGCAGTCCGTGCTAACAAACCAACCTGCGCGAGCAGATCTATGTCGGCAGACAAGCTCCGGTCAAAGACATAGTTGCCCACGAGCAACGCCCACGGCTCCGCGCCTGCAACCCGTACAGAGTTCTCCACGATTGCCCGATACGTTGCCGTGGAGCGGAAATCGGAATTGTGCAGTAGATCGGCGGCAAGTCCTTCTTTGGAGATATCGAAAATGTAAACCTTTATGCGGCTGTCGGATTCGATGTTCCTGACCAGGAAATCAAGCGAACGCCACGCTGCTTCGAGCGCCTGAAAGCGAGCGTCATGCAGGATCGCCCGCATCAGTATATTTAAACGCTCCTGACGATCTACTGCAGCGCGTGAAGTCTCTACATCCCGGCCGGATTGCAGTTCAGGCGTCACGAGCCGGTTAATAATCTCCTGTAATTCATCGCGACTCGCGGGTCTGGCGGAAGAACCCGGGTCGCGCGATTTTTCGATGTCCTGTTCAACAATCGCGTCCAGCAAACTACCGGAGCTGAGCCGCGCCGCGTCGGCTTCAAGGTTCCTCTGTCCGGCTGCGGCTTGTGAGACATTCGCGGATGAACTGGCCCGCTTGGAACCTTCTATCGCGCGAAACAGCTCGCATCGCTCGAAGAGGTTGTCCGGCTCGAAATCTTCCAGAGTTTCGAATTTGAGGAGCACCCGTAGAGGTTCTTTGCTGCCCAATGTAAGACTGGCTTCAACGCGCAGTGCCCGCATGACGTCATCCAGGTTGTCGCGATCTACTCGCAGCGGGTTAGTAAGGCCGTCTCCTCGTCCGCTGAAATCGCCTAACACTAGAATCCGGAACGGGTCTTCACCGTCCGGTTTTAGTTGTAACGGCTCAGCTTCCGCTATCGCTCCGGTTTCTCCTGCGTTGACGTCCAGCTCGATTCCACCGAAAGTAAATGGTCTGGCCATAGCTGTTCGTTCAGCCTAGCTTACCGCTCTACCGCGCCGGCTTCACGCGCAACACGTCCTTGGCATCCACATGATCGAATTCCATGGGGAAGCTTCGGCCCGCATAGTACGCCGGCCATTGATCCTTGTAATGAGGAGAAGCGACCGCGCCAGATTCGCCCGCGACCAGATTTTGAACCGAGTTATCTAAGTTTCCTAAATCCACCACCATTCGTTCAGACGGGCCGAGCGTTGCCGTCGTTTGTTTGACCGTGGTGCCGGACCCGCTCATGTCGACCGGTCCGATGTCGAAAAACCTGTTGACGAAGGGCAATTGTTTGCCGACGGGATGTGCCAGCGTCCATTGCAGTACCCCGCCCCAGCGCCATTTCGTAACCGGCATCCCCTGCCGCCTCCGCCCCTCCTGGAGAGCGGTTGCAAAATTCCGAAGCAGCCACGCGTCCCAGTCGTCGTGTACTACCCAGCCTGCCGGGCGGTCCCGAAGCAGCGTTTCGATGACCTCGGGTCGTGGCAGTAGCTTCGATCCATGTGATGGGCGCTTGGCTGCTGGAAACAGTAACTTCACTAGCTCGGCCTGCAGCGTGTTGCTGAGCAACTCCGTCATCATCGGAGCGGCCTGATCCTTATCCATCTGGCCATCCCATTTGCGAAGTACCGGAACAGCATTCCGTATTAGCTCGTCATTGCTGCCTTTTTTGGAGAAGGCCGCCGCTACCTGTCGGGCCAGAAACAGGTCGTAGGCGGAGTAAACATCCTTCTGGATGGCCAGCATATCGTCGACCGTGAGTCTTGGCTTGGCTTGCAGCAGAGCGCGAATCTGATTTACACGGTAAGGATCGGCGTAGCTGCCATTTATTCGATATGGATAGCCCGGAGGAAATGGATTCTGATTTGCTGTCGCAACTATTCCTCCAGCCGGGTTGTAAATGCTCGGTAACTGCTCGAACGGGATGTAACCATTCCATTCAAAGTTTCCGGACGTACCATCGAGCGGAAGATCACCGTCAAAATTACGTCTGATAGGCACCTTTCCCGCGGCCTGATAACCGATGTTGCCGGCCTTGTCGGCGTAGACGAAATTCTGGTCGGGCCCCCAGAACGTTGCCAGTGCTGCACGGAATTGCTGCCAATTTTGTGCGCGATCGATATCGAGGAACGGAAACCCGAACCCGTCCGCCGCGCTCCACCGCATGCTGTATGCCTTTCCGTTTTCATGCAGGATAACGGGTCCATGCCGTGTTACCCAGGTGTCGATCTGCACCGGCTTGGCGTCCTTTACGCCGATGAATTGCCGGTCTAACTGCGCCTGCTCCGTTTTGCCTTGATATAAATAATGGCCTGTCCGATCGTCGATCTGCTCGATGTAAAGATCCATCACATCGCTCTCGAGATTGGTTACGCCCCAAGCGATTTGACGATTGTGTCCGGTGATTACGCCAGGTACTCCCGGAAGTGCTGCGCCGGATACGTCCAGATCGGGAGCTTGCAAATGCACGAGATGCCAGGTGCCGGGAAGGCCGTATTCGAGATGCGGATCGTTGGCTGCCATAGGTTTGCCATCGGCCGTATGTGCGCCGGAAGCCGCCCACGCGTTCGATCCCGGATTTACGTATCCACCTTGCACGGGTGGAAACAAAATGTGAAACTTGCCCGTATTCGCGCCGCGTGCTAACAACATGCTTCTATCGAAATCGCTCGTGGCAGAATCTGTAAGATTGCGGAACATCACTAGGCCAACCAGAACCGTATCGGCCATAGTCCAGGCTCTTGGGTCGTACTCGTGGCCTGGAAGCGAAAATTCGAGCGGGTAATCGCCGCGATGCCTATCGATAAAATAATTCACACCGCGCGCGTATTCTGCCATTAGGGCGCGATCTTCAGGTCGCAAGTGGATTACATCTTGCTCGGCAATCTCCTGCATCCGCATACGGCGCGCGCGCTCGTCCTCGCCCAGCGCTGTGGATCCGAAAACTTCGGCCAGTTCGCCGGCTCCGAAGCGCCGAAGGACGTCCATCTGCCACAATCGGTCTTGGGCGGTAACAAAACCCTGCAGGAAAATTGCATCCTGCCAGCATGATGCTTGGATATGCGGAATACCGCGCGCGTCTCTCTGAACTGTTGCAGCGCCCCTTATAGGCGCGCTGATTTCACCGGATACCTTCGGGAGCGGCCGTATAGCAAACCAGTACACGGCAATCACAAGGAGCAGAACCACAACCGCTATGCTCACGTTAATAATGCGTACTGTGCGAAATAGCACCAACCGATTTTACTCTGCCGTTCTAAAGCCCAAAATGGGGACTGGCTTCGAATTTTCGCGTCCAAATGCCCGGATGCAGAATCAGGCACGATGCGGAAATTCGTTGCCTGTCCCCGTTTTGCATTAGCCTCATGGCCTTGCGCTTTGTCGTTCTCTTGTTTATTCTTGCGACGAACGGGTTCTTCGCCGCCGGCGGCTTTACTTCCCGTGCCGGAATTTATGTCGCACCTCCCGCGCGCGCTGCCCTAAGCTTCGCGCGCTCACGCAGCTTTGATGATCAAAGTCGAAAACCTGACCAAGCGATACTCCGGCTTCACCGCGATCAACAACATCAGTTTCGAGGTCGAGAAGGGTGAGATTGTCGGTTTCCTCGGGCCAAACGGCGCCGGTAAAAGCACC
>DAISJE010000496.1:0-3866 GCA_036821665.1 Bryobacteraceae bacterium
TATTGATGGGTGATGTTCGTGGTGTTGACCACGGTCGCATAGACATCCGTCAGCGCGAAGCCTTCATTAACCTCCGGAGTTACCCAGAAAGTCGCCGATACGTAAACGGGGCCCGTGACGCGGAGCCACACATCGCGGTAAATCCCTCCATAAAATGTCAGGTCGGTCTTAACAGTGGGACTAATGTTCGGGTTATAGAGGTTATCGACCTTCGCCGCCAGAACATTGGGTTGCGAGCCGAAATGAACGGCATCCGTGATCTCTAATTCGAAGCTGGTGTATCCGCCCCGGTGCTCTCCTACACGGCGCCCATTCACCCAAAATTCGCAGGTCTGGTTGACGCCCTCAAATTCACAAAAGACACGCTGTCCTTGATGCACTTGGTCAAGTACAAAATGTTTTCGATACCAGCCGATTCCACGAAAATAGCCGGGGATCTCGTCGCTTTGATCGTGAGCATTCCAGGTATGTGGAAGGCAGATCTCCTCCCAGGAGGAATCGTCATAAGCGGGTTGCGAAGCGGCGCGGAATTCAGGTTCGATTGCAGCACCGGTTTTGCCGTCGCGGTCGAAGGACCCCAGTGCCCCGCCGCCATGCGCCTGACGCCGAAACAACCAGCCGCAGTTGAAATTGACCCGCTGGCGCGGCGAATCGCCCCGGTACCGAAGCTGTAGCGGGAGCGCCACGCCCGCTCCTAGAGCACCCAGAAAGTCTCTGCGTCTCAAGTTTGTGTGATTTCCTAAAACTCGATTCGCGCGCCAACTTCGATCATTCGGTAACCAGCCCCGAATGCAGCCCGATTCGTCAGGTGGCCTAATACGCTGCTGAGCCTATTTCCATTCGTGCTGTCGAGTACCTCGACATAAGGAAAATCGCCCGGATTATTGAACAGAGGATGATTCAGTACGTTTGATGATTTAGCCTGAAATTGGAGTCTGGCCCGCTCCGATAACCTGACGCTCTTTGTCAAAGCAAGATTCAGATTGACAATGCCGGGTCCCGCAATAATGCCCCGGCCGCAGGTGCCATACATCCCGTTTGCCGGAATCGAAAATACCGATTGATCAAACCAGTTGCTTGGCGTTGGATTTGAGAGATTCGGATTACCGATGCAATTCGGCCGGACTTGGCCTGTATCATAGCTTCGGTTATTCGTTGGATCGATCGAGCTGTCAACCGGCGTCAAATACTGGCCGGTCTGCAGGTCGAAAACCGAGGTGATATTCCAGCCGCTTATCAGCCCGTCGAGCACGCCATTAAAATGCGAGCCGAATTGCTGTCCTTTACCGAACGGCAGCTCATAAAGGGCCGAAGTGACCCAGCGATGCCGCGGCTGATAAGAAACGTTCGCCATGTCGAGTGATCGATTGAACGGATCGAGAGTATTCAGTCCACTGGTGTTTACTTCGTAATCATCGCCGGCATCGCTTATGTTTTTCGCCCAGGTATATTGCGACTGAAATGTCAAACCGTTTGTCAGCTTGCGCTCGATGGCGAGGTCCAGGGCATTCATCTTCTGTATGCCGCCGTCCTCGATATAGCTCACCTGATAGAAGTCGGGATAGCGAAACAGATCGGCATTGGCCGGATCGGTGCTCGCCGGGGGTGTATTTAAATCTCTTTGATAAGGGATCTCAACGGTGCGGAATCCGCGATACGCGGCTCGCGCTACGATACTCCCCGGGAGTTCGCGCTCCAACGTAAGATTCCACTGCTGTACATACGGCGTTCGCAGATTCGGACTGCTCGCCATAATGCTTTGCGATGGAATGCTGCCGTTCCCTTGAAACGGGTTGGGAAAAGCAAATTCCGGTTGACCATTCACGATCGAGTTTGTGAAGTTTACTTCGGAAGAGAACGGACCCCCGATAAACCCTTGTACAGGTACGGAAACCAAGGGTGCGTAGAAAATTCCGTATCCGCCGCGTATCACGAACTTACCCGCAGCGAGCGGCCGATATGCAAACCCGATACGCGGCGCAAAATCGTGCCAGTTCGAGCGCAGTAATGAACGCGCCGGGAAACCGGCTTGCGAAGCAGTTTCGATCGGGATCCCGGAAGGAAAGTAGGGGCTGATTTCGCGGAACTGCTCTTGCGTTGGCACCACCAGTGCGCCGGTCTTGGGATCGAAGCTGAATCGCAGATTGTTTTGATCGGTTGGCGGCTGATTGTACTCCCAGCGCAGGCCAAGATTGATTGTCAGTTTGGGGCTCAAGCGCATGTCATCTTGTACAAACAGACCGGTTTGAACGTAGTGGATATATGCATTCGGCGCGCGGTATGCCAATGACGAGCGTTGCGGAATACCCAGAAGAAAGTCCGCGTAGTCGAAACTGGTAGCGAATCCGGTAAAAGTCATGGAACCGAAATCGGTTCCATTTGCCGGTCCGGAATCCTGGCTAGGCGTATTGTCGCGAATGAGAACACCGGTTTTAATCGAATGCCGCCCTTTGGTGAGGCTGACGTTATCGAGCAGTTCCTTTGTCTGGGAGACGCGCAGGCCATTCGCCTCATCGCTAAGCGAAGAGAAATTCTCGAAATTAAACGTGGGAATCCCGCCCAGATCGTTGTCCGCATTCACGCCTTGCAGGCCAATCTGCTGAACGATTTTTCCACCGCGCTGAATGCTGGTGCTAAACAGCTTGTCACGCGAAAAACCAATCCGGAACTCATTCAGCAGGGTCGCCGAGAAGAGATGTGTTTCGGAAATATAGGCGTTCCACGTGCGCCGGAACTGCGTGTAATCGTTGCTTGGAAACGGGCCATATTCGGCTGCGGGTTCGGGCAGATTGCGTATACTCAGCCGTCCTGCTATCGAATCGCGTTCGGAAAAAACATGGTCCATCCGTGTGACATAGCGGTTGTTCACCGAACCGGAGGGAAAAAAACCCACCCAATTGTTGGTGTAGTTATCCGCCGGCCCGACATTGGGCTGCTCAAACAAAAGATTTTGCGTCTTCAGCGCTACGGAACTGAGGCGGTTCGCCGGAATCATGTTCCCGGCAAACGGCAGCCCGGTGCCTGGATCCTGAATGACAATCCCTTCCGATAACAGTGATGAAAAGTCGCCTTTCTGCATCGCAACAGTCGGAACGCTCGCGTTCCCCGTGGACATGCCAGGGTACCTCTGTTGCTCGAAAGTGAAGTGGAAAAAGGTTCTGTTATGACCGTCGTACAGCTTCGGTATCACCACAGGACCGCCCAGACTGGCTCCCAGTTGATGCCGGATCGGCCCCCAAGGTTTGGAGTCAGCAAAGAAGCTCCTGGCGTTAAAAGCGTTGTTTTGTTGCTGGTAAAACAGGGTTCCGTGCAGTTCGTTCGTTCCTGAGCGGCTGGAAACAATCACTGTGGCCACATTCGTGAACTCGGCTGAGTTGTTGCTCGCCATCAGCTTGATCTCGCGAACCGCGTCCAGTGACTCTTCGGTCTGCGGCCCGGACTGCCCGCCGTACAACGATGAATTCGAGGTGACCCCGTCAACCGTGAAATTTGTGTATTCTCCACGCAGGCCGCCAATCGAGTAACTCGATCCGTCTCCGCCTTGCACATTGAAAGAGTTCAAATTCAAAAAACTGATGGAACTGCGCTCCAGGACCGGCAGGTTCTGAAACTCTTTCCGCGCAATCACGCCGTCCACTTCGGCATTTTCGGTATTGATCGTGGCCGCGCCGGCCGAAACCGTCACCACCTCCCTGCTGCTTCCGACATCCAGTCGCGCGTCGAACCGCTGGATCTGTTGAGCCGTAAGTACAATCGGACTGCTCTGAACGTCCTTAAATCCGGTCCCGGAAATCTTGACGGTGTACGTCCCTGGCGGGAGATCTGAGAATAGATAATCGCCCGTGGCAGTTGTAACTGCCCGATGC
>DAISJE010000497.1:0-3865 GCA_036821665.1 Bryobacteraceae bacterium
ACCGCAGAGGCCTTGAGACGGTTGGGTCCTTTTATATTACGTGTCAATGGCACTGTTATCGTGCTGATTCCCGGAAAAATGGCTCGGCAAACTCAAAAATCCGGTCTGCTACGCGGGAATTTCCGGCTGGCGTGAGGTGGCAGTAATCGGTGAACATCTGGTCTTTGGATCCATCAAAAACATCCAATAGGCTCAGAAAGGAGAGGCGCTTATCGGCTGCAAGGCTTCGCTCAATGTCCGGTTCGTACTGCTCATACGCATAAGTGATATAGCTGCCGCTCACATTGCGGTGATACTCCGCTAGCCGTTTTTCGCTGTCGGTCAGTGGCTTGTGAGAGAGAATGAGTTCCGGTTGTAGCGCGAAGATTGCTTTAATACCTTGTAGCTCGGCAATCGACTCGATCTGAAGAACCACTTGGTGATAGATTTCGAGCTGGCGTGCTCCCTCTTGGTATCGCGTTTTTTCCTCGGCAGTCAGGTCGGAAAACTGGACGGGGCTGTGTACAATTTGTTTCCGAGCAGCGGTTTCCCGTCTGGCGCCGGTCAGCCGCAAACGCAAATGTTCTTCCAGAATTCGAAAAATGACACTGTTGTTCTGAAGCCAGGCCGAGCCGGCTGCGCCGAGCGAAGCAAATGACTGCGGATTCGCCAACTCGTCGAACTCATCCAGGTGTGGAGTGTGACTGTAGGGATCGTAATGCGCTCCTGCCGCAGTGAGCGCGCTTACGTCGTTGTGGCCGTCCATTAAAATGATGTAGTCGGGATGATACTGCAAAAGACGCGATAGCAACTCGGCCAGGTCCTGGTGCAGTCGGTATTCCATCACTGCCGCATTGATCACTTCCCAATGCTTGGAACCAAACGTTGCATTCAGCTTGCGTTCGAGATAGTGATCAATCGTCTGATTATTGTAAAGACGCTTGTAGCGCGGCTCGATTTCCGAGTACAGACCCTCGCATCCGTAAGCAGCAGAGCCCCCAAGAAAGAAGATGCGGATCGTGTTTGCGGACTTTTCCAAAGTTACGTCTGTATCGCGCCGGAAGCCCTGCGCGTCGTGATGAACGTCTAAACGGGAAAATGCGGGATTGTTCCACCAGGCCGCCCACGGATCGCGCAGCGTCCTTGGCGTGTGGCCGGTCGTATGCAATCGCGCGTAATCGATACGTCGCGCCACAAACTCCGCGCCGATACAAAAGAGAAAGACTGCCGCGAAATTAACAATCCACAACAGGACAATGATGCGCGTCTTTCGGCCGCTGGGTGCACGGGAAGCAGCCTCAATCGAGCTCAAAGTTTTGGTGGTAGGTTCGTTGGTTGGCGGCATGCTGTTCTTCTTTTCTTAAGAAGCAGTTCCCGATGGCGAGGGCGTCGATTTCCGTACCCATAAAGCAGCGGAATGCATCTCGGGGTGTACAGACGATCGGTTCGCCCCGCACATTAAAGCTGGTGTTGACAAGGACGGGACAGCCGGAGCGCTCCTTGAACGTTGAGAGCAGTGCGTAATACCGGGGATTCGTCTCGCGGTGCACCGTCTGAATTCGAGCCGAGTAGTCGACATGAGTGACGGCAGGGATCTCAGACCGCGGGACATTCAACTTTTCAATGCCAAACAAGCTTTGTTCTGCCTTCGTCATTACTCTGCGCCGGCATTTCACTACATCGGCAACCAGGAGCATGTACGGGCTCTCGCGATCCAACTCAAACCATTCCGATACGTCCTCGCTTAGAACGGAAGGAGCAAACGGGCGGAACGATTCGCGGTACTTCACCTTTAGGTTGAGCACGGACTGCATCGCAGGGGAGCGCGGGTCGCCCAGAATGGACCGCGCGCCGAGCGCACGCGGACCGAACTCCATTTTTCCTTGAAACCAGCCGAGCGCTTTGCCCTCAGCGAGCACATCCACACAATTCTTTATCAGCGTGCAATCCGTAAGAACTGTGTAGCAAGCGCCGATTGCTGTCAGTTCACGCTCAACTTCCGATGGTGTAAAGGCGGGACCGAGATAGCTGCCTTTCATCCCATCCAATCCACTCACTCCGTTCGAGCCATCTTTAAGAACGCGTTCGCGTCCGAGATAGCCATAATGAACGGCGAGAGCAGCGCCAAGCGCTCCGCCTGCATCACCGGAAGCAGGCTGAATCCATAATCGGTCGAAATGGCCGTCGCGTAGCACCTTGCCATTAGAAACGCAATTGAGGGCAACTCCTCCGGCTAGGCACAGATTTCTGAAACCCGTCTCCCGCGCGAGTGAGCGTGTCAACCGCAGCACAATTTCGTCCAGCACTGCCTGTACGGAAGCCGCGATATCCATATGAGCCTGCTCGAGTCTCTCTTCCGGTTTTCGAGGCGGCAGGCCGAAAAGGGCATCGAATCTCTCGTTAGTCATAGTCAACCCGGAACAGTAGTTGAAATACGAGAGATTCAGCCGGAAGGAGCCGTCGTCTTTGACATCGATAAGCTCATCGAAGATGAGCTGGCGATATTTCGGCGTTCCATACGGGGCGAGGCCCATCAATTTGTATTCACCGGAATTAACCTTGAAGCCGGTGTAGTACGTAAAGGCCGAATACAGTAAACCCAGCGAATGCGGAAAGTGAATTTCTTTGAGGAGCTCGATTTTATTGCGTGAACCGATGCCGGCCGAAGTCGTCGTCCACTCGCCAACTCCATCCATCGTCAGGACGGCGGCCTCTTCGAAAGGGGAGGGATAAAATGCGCTCGCGGCATGACTCTCGTGATGCTCTACAAAAATCAGCTTTTTTGCCCAGTCGAAATCGCCAAGCTTCGCGAGTGCCTTATGCAGAACGTTCTTTTGAAACAGCTTCTCACGCGTCCACAGAGGCATCGCCATTTGGAAAGAACGCAGACCGCTCGGCGCAAACGCCAAGTACGTTTCCAGCAGCCGCTCGAATTTCAGGAACGGTTTCTCGTAGAAGACCACATATTCAAGATCTTTCAGCGCCAGACCGGCTTCAGCAAGGCAATACGCTACCGCATTCGCGGGAAATCCCGGGTCGTGCTTTTTTCGCGTGAACCGTTCTTCCTGGGCAGCGGCTACAATCTCGCCATTCAGGATTAGTGCCGCGGCGCTATCGTGATAGAAAGCGGAGATGCCAAGAATCGCTTTCTCTGGCATTTTTTAGAACAGGCTATAAATGAACGGCGCGATTGCCGAACTCTCCGCAATTAACAGCAATGCTCCAAAAAACAGCATCAGAGTCGCAATAGGAATTAACCACAACTTCTTCCGTGCGCGCAAAAAAGCAAACAGCTCTAGAACGGTTGACATATCTTGCTCGCCCTCAAAATTGCCTCTTCATGGCCATCGGTCCAATATTTGCCTGTTCTCTGGGGGTCCAATAAGTCTTTGCCGTTAAATCGCGCTGTAGCCTTAAAATGTCCTTTCCTAATAAGCGCAGAGCGAGACCGGACGGAGTAATTACCAGGAAGAACATTAAAGATGTCATTAGCGGCGTCATAACTCTGCCGAGAAGGTCGCTTAACCTCATCCAGAGCAAGTTCGTACCATGCAACACATGCGGAATAAACGCCGCCATCAGGCAAAGGACCGCGCCGAGTGCCAGTGCCCATAAGTGCACAGGCCGGTGATTAAATAGCGGCAGGCACCCTATTAGCGCAAATAAAAGACCGACAGTGAACCCAAACGAACGATCGGACAATGCCTCGCGCGACACTTTCCGAGCTAAGTCTTCGTGTGTCATCCCGGTCAAACTGTGGCTTTAGCCACCGAATGATTTTATAGCGAATAAGAATCGCTGAGCAATGGATTCGAGGTGTTCGCAAGTACTATTTGCTCTAGTACCGACTCGATGATGCCTCGTTAGATGTAATTTAGTCCGCTAC
>DAISJE010000498.1:0-3862 GCA_036821665.1 Bryobacteraceae bacterium
GGCTTCCCCTTCGTGCTCGGCTTCATCAGCAAGGAGGTGCGCTACCAGGCGCTGGCGCAGGCTATCGATTTTGCCCCGGATTGTCGCGTCATATTCCCTGGACGCAACGCGCGCCCGCACCCCACCCAGGAGAGTGGGTTCCACCTTGTACTGTGCCCGGATGAATTTTCCGAGCTTGCTCCCCAACACCCGTTCGATCTGCTCGCGCTGCTCCGGCGCCAACTCTCTGGCAGACGCAATTTCGGCCGGAATCCATCCCAGCCGCTCGTCTACCAAAAGATCGAAATTTTTTTGAATCTCTTTTAAATCGCGTATTCTTCGATGGGACACCACAACGAGCAGGAAGTTACGGATCAAGCGGTGAACCCCTAGCTCATCAATCAGCCGCGTTATGACTGCCTGCTTGCGCGATTTGCTAACTGCCGGAGAAAGCAGGGCTAGCTCCAGGTCCTTAGAATTCGAAATTAGGGACGTAACGGTGCCGAGTTGGTCGACCGCTTGTTGCGGGGCCAAACCGGAACCGGGAGCGAATACGGCATCCGCCAACGCGCCGGCGTAGTGTCGGGAAACCGCGTCGGCCATTAGTTTTTACCCTGCTCCACTAAATGGATGAAATCCTGCAGAAAAGCCGGAGGCTCCCCGTTGGCGAACCGGTCTTGAAGACGCCGCTCCGCCGCACTGAGGGCAAGTTGCGCGGTATGCCGCCGAACCCGGTCGGCGCCTTCCTTTTCAAATGCCTCAGTCTCAGCCGCGACGTTGTGGTTGATGTGGGCGACTTCTTCCTGGGTCTGCCGGAGTACGCGCTCATGTTCCCGCCGCATTTCGGCGCTCGCCTCATCGCGCATCCTTTTGACGGCTTCTGCAAGCGTGGCCATTTTACGGTCAATCTCCGAGTAACGGAAATCTGCCTCGAGCTTCAGGCCCGTTGCATCCTGGATTGCCTTTTGGATATCGGCTGAGCGCGCATTGAAAAACCGCGGCGAGTATTTGACCAGCGCATAGCCAAGGCCGATTGCAAAAAGACTGAAATTGATAATCTTCCATCGGCCGACGCGGTCAAGTTCGGCCTTCTCTTCTGGTGTAAGCTCGTCCGCTCTAGCGTAAGTGCTGCCGGCTGCAGCGAACAGGGCCGCATAAAGAAAGAGCCAAACCACCCGGCGTCGCACTAGGCTGCTCTCCGTGCGGTAAGAGAGTCTGCAATTTGCTCACTCAGCGCGTCCACCTTGGCGTCCAGCGCCGCTTCCGCACGTTCTACCTCGAGCGCGATCTGTTGTTTAGCGAGTTGTATTTTTTGATCGGCTTCAGCACGTGCACTAGCGACAATCTGTGCCTGTTCCTCGGACCATTGGC
Organism: Bryobacteraceae bacterium; assembly: GCA_036821665.1. Taxonomy (GTDB): domain Bacteria; phylum Acidobacteriota; class Terriglobia; order Bryobacterales; family Bryobacteraceae; genus Bog-105. The sequence goes on from DAISJE010000498.1 coordinate 1,351, forward strand.
GGCGCAGCGCTTCGTGCTCCTGATGAAGCTCTGAACGCGCAATTTGGAGCGCGTGCTCGAACTCCGCGTTCTTTTTATCCGCTGCTTCGAATGCCTTCCGTGCCAGCTCCCTTACGCCCTCCGTAGCACGCTTACGCTCTTCCAAAATCCTGGCGATCGGCTTAAAAAACACGTGCTTTAGATAGACGGTCAGAAGGATAAAGAAAACAATGGTGGGAATTGCTTCAACAAGCAGATCACCAAGGTCCTTTAGCGTAGCTTCCATGCAGAGTTTTACTAGGGTAGGAATTCGATCAGCCGGACGGCTTGTCAGCCAAACGCACTACGACTGTTGCTGGACTTCCTAAAGAAATACGCTAGCATAGCGGAGATTTGGGGGTCAATTTGCCAACGCATTGCGCACTCCGAAGGCGCTTTTCCAACGTGAAAAGATCGCGTCAATATTTTCGAAATCTTGCAGCAAGGTCGGTGCCCGCTACCCTCGTGCGCTTTCTTCTAAAATCCTATGGACTTACACTAGAAAGAGATGCCTGCCGTTGCCGAGCGCCTGATCCAATCGACATTATTAGACCGTATCGGCAACACTCCTCTGCTCGAAATCGCGTTGGCGAGGCGCGGGGCGGTTCGGGTCTACGCCAAAGCGGAGTTCTTCAATCCCGGCGGTTCCGTGAAGGACCGGCCGGCGCTGAACATGATTCGAGGGGGAGAGCAGAGCGGCCAGCTTGTCCCAGGCAAAACGCTTCTGGATTCCACCAGCGGAAACACCGGTATCGCCTACGCGATGATCTGCGCAGCAAAGGGCTACCCGGTAAAGCTGTGTCTTCCCACGAATGCTTCTCCCGAGCGAAAGGAAATCTTGCGAGCATACGGCGCCGAATTGGTCCTTACGGACGCCCGCGAGGGATCCGATGGCGCGCTGCGCGTCTGTCAAACCATCTACGAGCAGGACCCGAAGAAATATTTCTATCCGGACCAATACAGCAATCCTGCCAACTGGCAGGCCCATTACGCTACGACCGGTCCTGAGATCATTGAACAGACCGGCGGCCGCATCACCCACTTCGTTGCGGCGCTGGGAACGAGCGGGACGTTTACGGGCGTAACCCGCCGGCTCAGGCACGATCTGCCCACCGTGCGCTGTATTTCCCTTCAGCCAGCTTCTCCCCTGCACGGACTGGAAGGCACTAAACATATGCCGACTTCAATTAAGCCCGGCATATACGATCCCGATCTGGCCGACGAAAATCTCTGGATAGAGACGGAAGACGCCTACGATATGGCACGGCGGTTGGCCAGGGAAGAGGGCCTCCTCGTGGGGATTTCCGCCGCCGCGAATGTACTGGCTGCGACCCGCGTAGCCGAACAGGTATCTAATGAAGGTCAGCGCGGTACGGTTGTCACCATCCTGTGTGATGGTGGGCAGAAATATCTAAGCGAACCTTTCTGGAATGATTGAAATCGAATCGAAGCCGTGGCAAGCCATGGTGCTTCACGCGGAGCGTACGTATCCAAACGAATGTTGCGGCGCGATGCTGGGGTACATGCGAGGCGAAAACAAGGTAGTTACCGAAGCCGTGCCTCTCGAAAACTCGTATAAGGGCGAGCAGGGCGAGCGTTATGAGCTCCGTCCGGAAGATCTGCTGGCCGCGGATAAGGCGGCGCGATCGCGCGGACTCGATTTGATCGGCATTTTTCATTCGCATCCCGATTGCGACGCTTACTTCTCCAAGACGGATCTGCAGAACTCCTGTCCGTGGTATTCGTTCCTGGTGCTCTCTATCCAAAACGGCAAGTTCAATCATGCAAATAGTTTTTTGCCCGATGCAGACCAGACTCGGGCAGATATCGAGGAATTGAAATGGCAAAAATCCTGATCCCTACCGCATTGCGTCAGTTCACTGAACAAAAAGATTCGATAGATGTGAATGGCGGAACTGTGGCCGACGCGCTGAGTCAATTAACCGCGCAGTATCCCAATATCAAGAAGAACCTGTTCACCGACCAGGGCAAGCTACGCAGCTTTATCAATGTCTACGTGAACGACGAAGATATCCGTTATCTCGACAAGGACGCGACAAAGCTGGAAGGAAATGAGACGATCTCGATTGTTCCCAGCATCGCGGGTGGTTCGACTGCTGTAGCGGAACCTGAGACAGCAGCTTTGACGAATGAGGAGATTGCACGTTACAGCCGCCATCTGATTCTGCCTGAAGTTGGCATGGAAGGGCAGCTTAAGCTCAAGCAGGCAAAGGTCATTATGATCGGAGCCGGCGGCTTAGGCGCACCGCTTGGACTGTATCTCGCAGCAGCCGGTGTGGGCCGGATCGGCATGGTGGATTTCGATGTGGTCGACGCCTCCAATCTGCAGCGCCAGGTCATTCACGGGACGAGCGATATTGGCCGCAAAAAGCTGGACTCTGCGGCTGATAGCATGCGCGACATCAATCCGAACGTTCGTGTTGACAAGTTCGATACGGGCTTGTCGAGCGAGAATGCGCTTGAAATCCTGAAG